>NZ_JACJQO010000001.1:300000-395932 GCF_014696715.1 Pseudanabaena sp. FACHB-2040 | reverse complement strand
TCTTTAGATGCATCCATCGCTTCCCTATCCCTCGCTATACTGCTCAAAGCTTAGCGTTGTTAGCTATCTACGTAGCTAAGCATTCCTACTCATCGCAAATTTGGGATGCACTCATCTCTGTAGGCTCTCTTGAGGCCAACCTCAGGCATGTTAGCTTTCACGTCTACGACTCTTTTGGTAAGCGTGATTGTAAAGTGTCTAGGCCCCTAGAGAACAACGTAAACTATCTAGATTGCAGCCTACTTGGAATACTTGGCGAATTACTTGACACGCCCGCTAACGAGCTAGTTCAATTTAGTATCTCAGACTCTGAATAAGCCAGAACCCCTATAAATAGGTAACTCTAACGCCCCGACACTTGTTGGGGCTTTTTGTTGACTTTACCTCATGCACACTTATCGATCATTTTTCGCTTGATTTTACCCCTCGAAAAATGGTATTTTTGTTTCATAGCAGTGAAACAAGTAGAGATTCAAATGCAAAACACCAAAACCTCCAACACCAACACCTGCAAGCAAGTCATCGACAACGCAATCTTGAGAACTGGAATTGTTCTGGTCGCGGCGAGCTTCGGAGCTTCTATTGCCCTCAATCAGGTAGAGCGGGTCCTGACCGACAACACCAGCACCCCCACCATCGAGTTTCAAGGCAAGTAGTTTTTTTTGAACAAAAATGTTTCACAGCCATGAAACGCATCGAAGATAATAAGGATGCTGAAAAATGTGGCTAACCCAAATGCATGTGATCTACGAGGTAAAGGCTGATGTACCTGGTCTTGGACAAAGACTAAAACGAGCCAGAGAAACAAGAAACAAAGCCCTGTACCCCACCAGCGAGACCTTCTACGAGTACATCGGAATCACAAGGTCTACCTGGTGGAAATACGAGAAAGAGCAAATCCCAATCCCAATAGAGCGCGTCCGCGACATCGAAAGAAAGCTATCAATCGATTTACAAGTTCCAGAAAAACCCGCATAAGCCCGATGTAGAGCTACTACCTCTACACCTGGCTAAACCAAAAGGCCGAAGGGAGCTACTACCTTCCCTCCGGCCCGAGAACGAAAACCGCCCACGCAAATAGGAGGCATTCGCAAGACCCATCTTAGCGTATGCCTCCTCCGCTTCAATATCTGGAGGACAAGCGGATGGAAGTCTACGCATTCTTAGAGGCTCAAGCAAACTCTGAAGTATATCCTGATCGTGAACTAGAACCCCGTGTTGTAGAGCGGGCTCTAGCTACAACCGCAGCTGTCGTAGTGGCCATTGGTAGCTGCTCCAGCAAAGCAGAAGGTTTTGAGCTATCTGAATCTCCAACTCTACATTTCGAGAAGATGGTGGATACATCAAATAAAAGCAGCCAGGATGATCTGATTGTCATAGACGAGCGCAACATCAGCACACTCGATATAAGTGAGTACCGCAGCACGCATTTGTCCGAGGGTAACTGGGTATTTCTCACGCAGCGCGCCCTCTCTGATAAGGGTTACTTTGATGGTCCCATAACTGGTTACTACGGCCCCTTAACTACTGATGCTGTAGCAGCATTCCAAGCTGATGCTGGTCTGCCCGCAACAGGTGAGATGGATAATGCTAGTAAGGTGGCTTTGTTTGATGGCGCACCAACTGAAAAAGCTAAAGCTGAAGTAGAAGCCACACCTAAGCGCCAGGGAATCTTTGGCTTTTTCCGCAAACAGGAAGATAAGCCTGTATCTGAGCCTACTCCTGAGCCTGCAACTGAGGCAGTTTTGGTCGATACCAAGACAACCAATGCTCAGCTCAGACCACTATCTGACTGGACCCCTGAAGAGTTGCTAGGTGGTGAAATCCCGGATAACGGGCGATCTGATGGTACCGCGCACTATATCAATGATACGGGCGTAAACTCTCACCAGTACTGGCGCGAATCCACTGGGTCAGCCCACAAAGGAGTAGACCTGCTACTACCTATAGGCCACCCTGTATATGCCGTAGGCACTCGCGTCGTTGTGTGGTGGGATTCTTACGGCGGTGGCTTATCGATGGACCAAGAGCACCCCAATATGCCTGGTGTATGGGTACGTTCACTCCACCTGGATAGCGCTTTTGATAAAGGTTGGGAATGGTACAAGGCTAACCCCGGTGAGCAATGGCACAATATTGAGCCTGAGAATCTAGGCCATCAGGTAATCGGCACAGTTGGCTCCACAGGTGCCCACGGCGCAGGTGACTACGGGCCTCACTCTCACACAGGTCTATTCGTTACTGGCTCCAACGATTATGGCCAAGAGCGTGACAAGCATGATGACCGCTATCTGATCATTCGTACGAACATGCTCCACCTGGTGCATTGGGGATTGCAGGATAAATACCTGGTTAGCCAAGGCCCTGCTGCATACGACGATGTCAACCGCGCAGACCAAATCAACCCGGAGGATGTGCAGGTAATCGCATTGGCTACTGCAGACAGTGAGGCGTCTGACTCAGATTCTCAACCCTTGGAGATTGACTCTGTGGCTGCGACTGTAGCTGAGGTTGAGCCTCCTGTAGCTACTCCTGTGCGTGCCCAAGGTATCGTCGGTGATGCTGTCGCCGCCGCACCTGCAGTTGATAGTTTCAAGCCACTCAAGAAGGCGATGTTCGAGGGTGGTCAGCAATCATTGGTTGCCAGGGCAGTTGGGGCGGCAGAAGGAACTCGCACACCAAAGGGCGGATTCACCAAACATTACGAAGGGCACGTTGACCCAGGTAATGGTGTCTGGAACCTAGGCAGCTTTTCCTACCAGCATCACAACAAAGACATTACGCCTGAGGAAGCCGATAAGCGTCAACTGGCACGACTGGAGAACCAGGCTGCTGAAATGATTGATATCGCCAAGGCATATGGTATGCAGCTCACCCAGTCAGAACTGCTCAACGGCATAGACCTCGCTAACCAAGCTCCTGCCGCTGCCCTCGACTACGGCGGGTACATCGACAATTTGTATGAGGCTAAAGTGCAGTTGGGTAAGACAGGCCAAACCGCTATCATCCATGCCCGTGTTGAGGCATACAAAGACCCGAATACTGGTAAGTGGGCAGCGCCTGGTCTAGGCAATACCTGGGCAAGTATCTATGCCGACCAGGTGCGCCGGATGGACGAGGTAACTGCTGCGATGGATTACACCGGAGCACAACCTGACCTACTTATCTCGGTTTATGACACTGATGGCCCCGCTGTGGCAGACATGGTAGATAGTGCTGCTAGCAAACTAGCTGCAGTAGGTGCCGCTACTTCCGATGCCGTGAAAACTGGACGGCTAAATGGTGAAGCGTTCTAGGTTCTGTTTTGAAAGAACCACACAGCCCGGTCAGCAATGGCCGGGTTTTTTATTAGCTTCTATATGTTTCTATTTGAAACTAGATAAATCCATATAAATCTAATTTCATTTATATAAACCTATTTGCATCAAATAGAAACGTTTTGCACACTTCTTGATTCTAAAAGAATTTATAATAAGAACATAGAGTTAAAAACAACCAAGACTATGCCTGCAAAAACCAAAACCGTTCCTTCTGCCGCAATCCTCCATACCGTGGATATCGGCAACTACTCCACCTATGCCATCACTAACAACTTTGATGATGCACCTCGTTACTTCCGCTCCATGCGCGCCCGAGTTACTGCCGGTACCCGTGTCCTTAGAGCTGATGACTTGAACCCTCTAGTGGAGTGGAAGGGCCACAAGTATCACTTCGGTGATAAAGCTCATTCCTACAGCCGCAAGCAGGCGTCTGCAGTGGAGAACAAAATCTCAGATGTCAATGTTTTCATCTGCTCTGTTCTCGCCACTCTCCGCCCGCTGCATGACCAGACCAAGTACTCCGTTATCCTGCGATGGGCCCTACCCAACCCTGACCTGGAGCACTCCAGTGGCCGCACCTACGGTGAGGTCTTCAAGCAGGCACTGACTGGCACCTTCCAGTTCACGCGCAATGGGCAAGACATGGAAGTCACTATCAGCCCTGAAGACCCTCAGTACGAAGGTTATGCCTCTCTTGTTGCAGCCCGTGAAGAAGGCCAAGTTTCAGCAAAAGGCAACATCATGCTGATTGACCTGGGCGGCAACACTGCCAATGGCTTGATGATTGATTCTTCCAATGAAATCATCGAAGCCACTAGCTGTGAGGGTCGGGGCGGTGTCGCGCTAGCTACTGAGATTGCAAAGAATCAGTTGGTTGCCGACCGCATTGGTGACACCCCTTCTCTAGCAGTGATTATGGAAGGTATCGCCAGCGGCACCCACTGCTACCACGAAGAACCTGCTCAGCACTGGAATGACGTGTACGAAGAGCTTTTAGGTGAGTGGTACACAAGCATCCTCAGCGAGATGAAGCGCCGCTTCCGCGCTCACATCCCCAATACCAAGGGCATTGTGCTGGTCGGCGGTTGCGCCAATCTACTGGCGGAGACACTAGCTGGCAAGCCTGGAATCTACATTCCAGAGCATCCCGAGCTTGCCAACATTGAATCGATGATCGCTCAGCAACTACAGGTAGCCGCTTAATGAGTAATTACAAAGGCCGCAAGGCGAGCAAGATCCAGCGCACCCGCACCACCCGCCTTACCGAAGAAGAGTTTAAGCTCCTTGAGTTCATCGCAGAGGCCCTAAATCTAACAAGCGCCAGTGACGCCCTGAGTTATGTGCTCAGGGTTGGAGCCCAAGCGATTAAAGGAGAGGTGCAGGACGCGATCACTGCGAAGAGAGAGATGCAGGCCCTGATGAGTGGTGAGGTTTACACTCCCACACCTAAGGCCACAACACCAGCCCCAGTAGCAGACCCTGAACCAGAAGCCCCGCCTAAGGCTAAGACCAAAAAGGCAGCTCCCAAGCCGCCCCCGCCCGATGAAGAGATTGACGGAACTGCGCTGTTCGACAGCCTAGGTCTCTAAAGAGCCAAAGAGATGAGAGAGAAGCTTAGTTAGCCCCGGTCTATGACTGGGGCTTCTTCATTGAAGGGCTACAGCATGCCCTGGCCCTGGGGCCTGCCCTCGGCTGCGAATGGAGGTGTTCTACTTGCTTCTATTAGAATCTAGATAAAGCTAGATGTTTTTACTAGAAGTTAAATGCTTCTATCTGATGCAAATAGAAGCATTTAAAAACATCTAGAAATAAATAGGTTCATATAGAAGCAATCTGGGTTCACCCTGCTAGTGGCTTGCAAAAGCTTGCACAGATTTACGCCTGTGCTGAGTGGGAGTATGCCGATATAGCCACAGAGGAGCCCGTATGCTTAAAGCCTTAGTCATCGCCCCTGCCACAACTGCCGTCGCTGTCGTCGCCGGAGTCGCCGCTTTCACCCACATGCCCAATAGCCCACTCAAGGCTCTACCCACCCTCCCCGCTCTGGCACAGGTGGAGGAGCCAAAATTTGAGGTACCAAGCATCCTCATCAAAGAGATGCAGGATTCCAGCCAACTCACTACCACTGTTTTCCACGCTGAAACCACCATGCCAATCGAAAATAACCTTAAGATTCTGGGGATTGGTGTTGGCTCTACCCAGCTGATTTATCAAGCCTATGGTGCTGTAGCTGCGGGTGTAGACCTCAGTCAGTTGACTGAAGAGAGCTTCGAGGTAGTCGGTACGTCTGTTACGGTCACGCTTCCGCCCGCTAAGATGCTCGACAGCAAGATTGATATCAAGAAGAGCCGGGTACTCAACTACGACCGCAGCCTACTAGGCCCGGATATTGCCCACCTACAGGTTGGCCAGGTACAGGAGCAGGCGTTAAGAGAGATTGAGAAGAAAGCTTGTGAGATTGATGTCCTTAGCCATGCTGCGGGTCGGGCCGAATCTATTCTGCAGCAGATGCTCATGAGTGCCGGAGCCACTGAAGTAAATGTGGTTCAATCCCCTGCTGAGAACTGCAGCTAATTCTCGTCTGGCTAAAACAAGATCTTGGGAACACACCGAAGCCCTAGCAATGTAGCTAGGGTTTTTCTTTGTCAATACTTTTATCGGGGAGCGACACACCCCAACAAAACCTGCACAGATTGTGATAGAGACAAAATGGTTAACTCTTAACTATAGACCTTTTAGGAGTAACTAGGCAAGACTATGTCAAACATCAAAATTGAAACCTCTCTCGCCATCAAACAGCTTCCCTGTGAGCAGCAGCCTGTGGCTTACTTTGCCGCCAAGCTAGTGGATTTGATCAAGGGTCAACCCGAGTGTGGGTGCTGGGAATACCACAGACGTGACCCCGACGGATACGGGATCATGAACATCTACGGCAAGGATAGTCGCATGCATCGGCTGAGCTACGCCTACTACAACGGGGGTATCCCCGCAGATAGGTGGGTTTTACACCGCTGTAACAACAAAGCTTGCTGGAGGCCCGACCACTTGTATGCCGGTACCCCCGCTGAGAATACTGCCGACCGTATTGCGGCTGGCGTAAGTAATAGCAAGTTGGAGTATGGCAAGGTGGTGCTGATTAAAATCATGCTCAAGTTCATGACTGCATCCGAAATCTCCCGCGTTACTGGCTGGTGCACTCCCGCAGCTATCCGGGCGATTCGTCAAGGGCGACGGCATACAGATGTTTGGGTGCCCAGCTAGGCCCACGATCGATCCCGCAGTATCTAGAATAGGCACACACAAACCGGACAGTCTCTACACTTGTCCGGTTTTCCCTTACAACTTTTGGTGATTGAGATGAATAATTCGATGTTGACCCTGAACGGGGTTGAACTCCCTATTGAAGAATGGGAACGTAGATTTTGGCCTAAGGTTTGCGTAGCTGGGCCGAACGATTGCTGGGACTGGGTAGGCTCCAAGAACAGCCAGGGCTACGGGAAGTTGATGTTCAAGGTGCTAAGGAAGATTGTCGTAGCACACAGACTATCACTAGCCCTAAGTGACCCCACCTTTGACCCTGAATGCAAACTGTTAGTTCTGCACTCATGTGATAGGCCGAGCTGTGTTAACCCCAACCACCTCTCAACTGGGACGGTAGGAGATAATAATCGGGATGCCTTCCAGAAGGGGCACAACCGCGTCGTGGGTGTCTGCAAGGGTGATGCGCATTCCCGGAGCCGATACTTAGAGCATCAGGTATGTGAGATGAGGCATCTGCACGATGAGCATGACTGGACTGTAGCTATGCTGCTTGAGAAGTTTGGCGGCTCCCGTGGAGCTATCTATGGAGTTGTGAAACGCCTGACCTGGAAACACATCGCCTGAGGCACAAACGACAAAAAGTGGCCCCACATTACAAACGTGTAATGTGGGGCCACTTTTTGGGGCTACAATTCGGCCTAAAAATCTAATAGTATCTGGAGATGTGACCCCAGAAAGCTAGCTTAGTGCTTGTTTAGCGCGGGGACTGGATGGGCGGTACTGGACTCGAACCAGTGACATCCTGCTTGTAAGGCAGGCGCTCTACCAACTGAGCTAACCGCCCGCGTGTTTCACGATTTCATATCGTAGCAGACAATACGAACATTCTGAAAAAAAATTGGCAAAAAGATTTTTCAGAAATTTTTTGCCCCAAAGCTTGCGTTAATCCAAACAGGCTGATACACCTGTTTCCATGCCCTCCGGACGCACCCACGATCGCATCACCCTCTGGAGCCTGCCCCTCGTGGTGCTGGCCGCTTTTCGCATTACCCTCGACGGCTGGCTCACCGCCATTGTCTGCTGCGGCTTTTTGCTAGGCGGCTGGGTCTTTGGCCCCGACCTCGACATTCACTCAGTGCAGTACAAGCGCTGGGGCTGGCTGCGGTGGATCTGGCTGCCCTACCGGGGCCAGCTCCGGCACCGCTCCCCCTACTCCCACGGGCCTATCATTGGCACCGTAGTGCGAGTTCTGTACTTTTCTCTGTGGGTTGCCCTGTTTAGCCTCCTGGCGATTAGCCTGCTCAACTACCTGGGCCACACCGCCCTCACCTGGAACGACCTGCGCACCAACCTGAGTCAGGGGCTGCAACGCTACTGGCCCCAGTGGCTAGCCCTGCTAGTAGGGCTAGAGCTGGGAGCGCTAAGCCACTACACCAGCGACTGGCTCGTCTCCAGCCTCAAGCCCAAAAAGCGCAAAACCAGCCGCCGCAAAACTACCCCCCGCAAACCCCGCTCCCGTAAACGCCGATGAACGACTACCCGCAGACCCCCCAGCAGATCGACTGGGCCACCACCCTACTCACCAGCTATCGCCACTACCTGGGCCAGGACCTGATTGCCCCAAGCACCCCCCACAAACAGGCCGACCAGCTCTTTCACGCTCCCTTTGCTCTCGTCTCCCACGGCACCCAGAGCGACCCCATCTTCAACTACGCCAACCAAACCGCCCTCGACCTCTGGGAAATGGACTGGCCCACCTTCACCCAAATGCCCTCTCGCCTCAGCGCCGAGCCCATGCACCGCGACGATCGCGCCCAAATGCTGGCCCAGCTAACCCACCAAGGCTACGTCGATAACTACCAAGGCATCCGTATCTCCAGCCAAGGCCGCCGCTTTCGCATTGAGCAAGCCGCCCTCTGGAACGTGACCGATGCAGCAGGCACCCAGCTGGGGCAGGCCGCCACGTTTGCCAAATGGGTGTTTTTAGAGTGAAGCACCCATCCCCCATCCCCCCATCCACTCTCCCTCCCTCTTCTGGCATAGTGGAGCTAACAACTCGCAACACTCTCTAGCACTATGGCTTTTCAACTTGACCGCTCAGCTGTGTTGGCTGCTCTGGAGCGGCTGATTGATGTGGTGGCTCAGCTGCGGCACCCTGAAACGGGCTGCCCTTGGGATTTAGAGCAGACACCAGAGAGCCTAATTCCCTACGTGATTGAAGAAGCCTATGAAGTGGTGGATGCAATTCAGCTAGGGGAGCAGGGTGCGATCGCAGAAGAACTTGGCGACCTGTTGCTTCAGGTAGTGTTGCAGGCTCAGGTGGCGACAGATGCCGGAAATTTTGATCTCGCTACAGTTGCCAACGGCATTACTGATAAGCTGATCCGCCGCCATCCCCATGTGTTTGGCGATATTGAGGTGCAGAGTGTCGATGAAGTGCACCGCAACTGGGAGCAAATCAAGGCCCAGGAAAAAGGCGTGCCCCACGAACCCAACAAGCTCTCGCCCAAGCTGCGCAAGTACAGCCGCACCCTGCCGCCACTGATGGCCGCCATGAAAATCTCTCAAAAAGCGGCCAAGGCAGGCTTTGAGTGGGAAAATATCGACGGCGTGTGGGACAAGTTCCACGAAGAGCTAGAGGAGTTTCGCCACGCCTTGGCCCACGAACCTCAGGAAAACCAGGAGGCTGAACTGGGCGATCTGCTCTTTAGCCTGGTCAATATTGCTCGCTGGTGCGACCTAGACCCCGCCGCCGCTTTGCAGGGCACCAATCGCCGCTTTATCAAACGCTTTGAGCAGGTCGAAACGGTTGCCGGCAAGCCCTTGACCGACTATTCCCTAGAGGAGCTAGAGGCCCTATGGCAGCAGGCCAAAGCCAAGCTAGCTCAGTCCTAAAGGGTCTAAACCGCTTGATTGACGACTTCAACGGTAAAGGCCGTTTGATTGGCGCTGCAGCTAGCGCGCACGTCTCCGCCTAGGTGCTGTGCCAGCTTTTGCACCAGGGCCAGCCCCAGCCCAGTGCCGCCCTGCTTCCAGGGGTCGCCGTTGGGTACTCGGTAAAACTTGTCGAAGATGCGGCACAGCTCATGGGCCGGAATCTCAACGCCTGAGTTGCTGACGATAAACTGCATTAGGTCTGAATGGGCGGCAACGCTGATTTCGATAGTTTCGCCGGGGGGCGTGTACTTGCAGGCGTTGTTTAGCAGCTCCGAAAGAATCCGCTCCAGCGCCGGGATATCTGACATTAGGGGCGGCAATGTCTGGGGCGGCAGCCGGATCTCCAGGGTTTGCTCGCGGGAGCGAGCCCGCTCCTTAAAAGGCTGCGTGAGTTCTTTGAGCCAATCGTCAACGGCGATTGTTTCTAGGTCTAGCGCCCGCTTGCCCGCCTCTAGCCGCTGCAGATCTAGCAGATCGTTGATCAGACTGATCTCGCGTTCGCATTCGTTCTTCAAAATCTCCAGGTACTTCAGGGCTTTTTGCCGGGAGCCATTGAGCCCATCTTCCTGATTCAGCACCAGCTCCAGCATACGAACAGACAGCTTAATGTTAGAAACGGGGGTTCGCAGCTCATGGGAGACGGTGCTTAAGAAGTCGTCTTTGAGCCAGTTCAAGCGCTCTAGGGCCTGCACCTGGGTCTGGGCCTCCTGGTAAAGGTGGGCCTGACGCAGTGCGATCGCACATTGGTTCGCCACCTGCTGCACCAGCCTCAGCTCATTTTCCCGAAAAACATAGTCCTTATCGCTAATCAGCCAGAGATCGCCCAGTACCCCCTGGTCGTCAAAAATGGGGCAGGCCAGCATGGCAACGCGGCCCCGAATCGGGTTGGGCACGATGTTGCAGAACTGAATGTATTGTCCCTCCAGCAGCGGCTGATACAGCTCTGGAAACACCTCAATTTGGGCCACTCGGCCCTTAACGGGAATTAGAGAGGTGCTGTATTCGTAGCAAATAGTAGACGTGCTTTGCTCCAGGTCATAGAGGGCAGCGTTGCAGCTGCGCACGCCCAGCCCCTCGCCCAGCGCCTGCACCGCCGTTTGCAAAATCTGGCTTTCATCCAGGCTATCTCTGACTTTGTCGGTAATCCGCTTGAGCGTGGCTTCGAAGCTGAGGGCCTGCCGCAGCTGGGCGGTGCGTTCTTTGACTTGGGCTTCTAGGCTGTCGTTTAGCTCCTGCAGATCCGCCTCTGCCTGCTTCTGCGGGGTAATATCAAAGCGAATCGCCATGTACTGGTGAGGGCTGCCCTGCCCGTCTAGAAACGGCACGATGGTCGTGTTCACCCAGTAGATCGTTCCGTCTTTGGCCCGGTTTTTGATTTCTCCGTACCAGATCTGGCCCTGCCGAATGGTAGACCAGAGGTGGTGAAAGAATTCCTTGGGGTGATAGCCCGAGTTGAGAATGCGGTGGTTTTGCCCCAGCAGTTCCTCGCGGCTGTATTTAGAGATTTCGCAGAATTTGTCGTTGACGTATTCAATAGTTCCTTGACAATCAGTGATCGCTAAGATAGCTGCCTGGTCTAAGGCAAACTGCATCCCCGTCAATTCGCAGAGAGACTGGCGCAGCCGCTCTTCAGACTCTTTGCGATCGCTAATATCGCGAACCACCTCAGAAAACGCGCGCAAACTACCCGTCTCATCCCACAGGGCTGTCAGCACTATATCAGCCCAAAATCGGGAGCCATCCTTGCGCATCCGCCAGCCCTGCTGCTCCCAGCGCCCCTCGGCAGCAGCCTGATCTAGCGCCTGCTGGGGCAGCCCCTGCTCCACCTCATCCGGCACGTAAAAGCAGGAAAAATGCCGCCCGATCACCTCATTGGCCTCATACCCCTGCAGCCGCTCAGCCCCATTGTTCCAGCTCAAGATAGAGCCTGCCGGATCTAGGCTGTAAATAGCGTAGTCCCGCACGTTCTCGATCATCAGCCGGTAGCGCTTTTCACTGCGCTCTAGAGAATCGGCCACAGCCTCTGCCTGCCGCGCACTGGCCAATGCCCGCCACCGCTCCGACAGTAGCCTGCCGCTCAAAAAGCTAATCTGCACCCCAATCACCGCAAACACCAGCATACGCACCAAATCGCTGAGGGTTGCGATCGCAAGTGAGTTGGTGTGCTCCACCAAAAAATAGTTAGCCAGCAGACAGCTCAAAGCTGTCGCCACCAGACCCGGCTTAAAGCCGCCATACCAGGCGCTCAGCATAATCGCCGGCGCAAACAGCAAAAACGGCCCAGCCAGCCCCAAGATCGGCACCAGCAAAAGACGAATCAGCAGCGACACCACCGTCGTTATCACCGCCAACCCATATCGCAGCTGCCACGGACGTTTTTTCAACCAAGCAGTGCCAACGTACATCGATAACAAAGGACAGAGTCCTAACCACAGAGATCAAGTGCAAAAACCAGACGCCAGATCAAAAAGCCCGAAGCCCCAGCCACCCAGACAAAAAACAGCTAGCCGCAAAACAAACTCAAATCAATCCACTATTAAACCGAACATCACCGAAAAAACCTCTGCCTAAATTATATAAAGCCTAAATTATATAAAGCCTCCCCCTCCAAGCGTCCCCTCCCCCCTCCCTGCTCCCTAACCCTCCCACCCCCTTCCCCGGTATACTGACCGAGGACCTGACACAGGAATAGCACCTTGGGAGTAGAACTTCGCAGCTACGTTTACATCGACAGCCTTCAATCGCAGCACGCTGCCTACATGGGAACTGTAGCTCAGGGGTTTCTACCCCTTCCCGGAGACGCGTCCCTATGGATCGAGATTTCGCCCGGCATTGAGATCAACCGCATCATGGATGTGGGGCTTAAAGCAGCTGTGGTTCGGCCCGGCGTGTTGATTGTAGAGCGGCTGTATGGCTTGCTAGAGCTACACTCCAGCAATCAGGGCGAAGTCCATGCCGCTGGTCGGGCCATGCTAGACGTGCTGGGCGTAGACCGGCGCGACTGCCTCAAGCCTCGCATCATCTCCAGCCAAATCATTCGCAACCTCGACTCGCACCACGTGCAGATGATCAACCGCACCCGACGCGGCAACATGATTTTGGCTGGGCAGACCCTCTATGTATTTGAAGTCGAACCAGCAGCCTACGCCTCCCTAGCCGCCAACGAAGCCGAAAAAGCAGCCCTGATCAACATTCTGCAAATCACCTCAGTCGGCAGCTTTGGACGGCTTTACCTAGGTGGCGAAGAGCGCAACATTTTAGCCGCGCAGCAGGCTGTTCTAGCCGTTATGGAAACTGTCCCCGGTCGAGATACGTTGCTCAACCAGCGCAAAGAGTGAGGGGCTGCGTTTGCTCTAAAGCTCCAAATCTTGAGGCTCCTTACCTACTCTTTCTGCACCGGGCACCCCGGCCATTAACACCTTGTCAATGCGGCGACCGTCCATATCGACCACCTCAAACCGCATACCCTGCCACTCAAAGAAGTCGCCTGCAGTGGGAATGCGGCCCAGCTGATTAATCACAAATCCGGCCAGGGTGTGGTAGCCATCCTCATCGGGCAACTCCTCCCGCACCAGCAGTCGCTTCAGCTCATCGACCGACAGCAGGCCATCTAGCAGCCAAGAGCCATCTTCCCGCTGCACCACCATCGGCCCCTCCTCATCTTCGATGGCGGGCAGATCGCCCACAATGGCCTCTACCAGGTCGTTTAGCGTAACCAAACCTTCTAGCCCACCGTACTCGTCCAGCACCAGCGCAATGTGGGTGCCCGACTCTTTGAACATCTCTAGCACTTTGAGCGCGCGGGTGCTGTCAGCCACATAAAGAGGCGTTTGCAGTAGGGGCATCAGGTCAGGATTGGGCTCTGGGCTGTATAGATACGCCCGCAGCAGGCTTCGCAGCCGCACCACACCCAAACAGTCATCGATACTGCCCCGGCAAACCGGAAAACGAGAGTGGGGACTTTCTAAAACCAGTTCCCGGTTCTCGTCGAGCGAGGCTTCTAGATTAATCCAGTCAATATCGGTGCGGGGGGTCATCAGCGCTCGAATGGGTCGATCCCCTAGCCGTAGCACCCGGCCAAACATTTCCTGTTCAGAGGCTTCGAAAGTGCCAGCCTCGGTGCCCTGCTCAATTAAAACCTTCAGTTCTTCCTCTGTAATGCTAGTCTCCTCCGTCGCCCGAATGCCCATGAGCCGTACCACCGTATCTGTTGAAATGCTCAGCAGGCCGACCAACGGAGCTGCCAGCCGAGACAGTCGCTGCATGGGCCGAGCAACGCTGCAGGCAATTTCCTCTGGGTAGCTCAGCGCCAACCGCTTAGGCACCAGTTCCCCAATCACCAGCGAGAGATAGGTCAGCAACCCCACGACAATCGCCAGACTGAGCATTTCGCTGTAGGGCTGCAGAAACCTAACCTGATCGAGCACGCCCCGGAGCTGGCTAGCCACCGTAGCGCCCCCCAAAGCTCCACTAGAAACGCCAATCAGCGTAATTCCAATTTGCACAGTGGAGAGAAAATCATTGGGTGACTGAGCCAGCCTCAGCGCCAGTCGCGCTTTAGGGTTGCCCTCACGCGCCTGCTGCTCGAGCCGCACCTTGCGAGCCGAGACGAGGGCAATTTCAGAGCCGGAGAATATTCCGTTGGCAATGATCAAAATCAGGATTAAAAAAGGTTCGATACCAAAGGCGGTCATGCCTGGAATTCCTGGGATGGGGTTAAATTTGCTTACTGTTTAGCTTATTTTGTTTGGCGCTAAGCAACGCACGGCAAAAAGGTAGATATAAAAATGGTACGTTTGTATTTAGAGCACTGCTGTTTCGAGAGCAACTGTTTTCGCACAGGCCATTACACTTCAGGAAAGTCGATCTGTCTGTCGATCTGTTTGTTGCTATCCTTTCTGCCACGGCAGACTCTGCAACAGCCTTCCACCCCTAGTGAGGCAACTCGGTCAGAGAGGGAGGTTCTAAAATCTAGAGAAACCGACCGCCTAACTATCTATAGCGTTTTTGCTCTGATTTAACTCCTGTTAAACGCTAGATAACTTTCAATCTTCCTATAGAGTGAGTACAGCTAGAGTGGGCTAACTCATCCGGCTATCCCTTTCTAACTAACTTTCCCGGCTAAAGGTTCATGGATGCTCCCCGTCTACACCCCGATACTATTGAGGCCGTTCGCGAGCGCGCCGATATTGTAGACGTGGTTTCGGAGCAGGTAGTTTTAAAAAAGCAGGGCAAAGATTTTGTCGGGCTGTGCCCTTTCCACGAAGACAAGTCGCCTAGCTTCAGCGTCAGCCCTGGCAAGCAGTTCTACTACTGCTTTTCCTGTGGAGCGGGGGGCAACACGTTTAAGTTTTTGATGGAGCTAAACAAGCGCTCCTTTACCGATGTGGTGCTAGATCTGGCCCGCCGCTACCAGGTGCCAGTCAAGACTCTAGAACCGGCTAAACGCCAGGAACTGCAGCGGCAGCTCACCCTGCGGGAGCAGCTGTTTGAGGTTTTGGCAGTGACGGCCAAGTTCTATGAACATGCGCTGCATCAGTCGGATGGGGCTGAGGCGTTGACCTATCTAAAAGCGCAGCGGGGCCTAACTGAGGAGGCTATACAGCAGTTTCAGCTGGGGTTTGCGCCGGGGGGTTGGCAGACGCTCTACGGCTACCTGGTCGATCAGAAGCGCTACCCAGTGGATCTGATCGAAAAAGCAGGGCTGATTGTGCCCCGGCAGGGCGGCACAGGCTATTACGATCGCTTTCGGGATCGGCTGATGATCCCAATTCGCGATGCCCAAAGCCGGGTGATTGGTTTTGGCGGTCGCTCTCTGGGCGATGAAAAGCCCAAGTACCTGAATTCGCCCGATACTGAGCTATTTGACAAGGGCAAAATGCTCTATGGGCTGGATATGGCTAAGGCTGCGATCGCAAAAGACGACCGCGCCATTGTCGTCGAGGGCTACTTTGACGTCATCGCTCTCCATGCCGCAGGCTTTGCCAATGCTGTTGCCGCTCTCGGCACCGCCCTCAATGCTGCCCAGGTACGTCTGCTGCTGCGCTACACCGAGTCCAAGCAAATCCTGCTCAACTTCGATGCCGACGCTGCTGGCGTCAAAGCAGCAGAGCGGGCCATCGGCGAAGTAGCCACCATGGCCCTGCGGGGAGACGTGCAGCTGCGGGTGCTCAACATTCCCGAGGGCAAAGACCCCGACGAGTTTCTCCAAACCCACGTCGCTGAAGAGTACCGGGCCTTGCTCGATGCGGCCCCCCTGTGGATCGACTGGCAAATCCAGCAAGTGCTCAAAGATCGCGACCTGCGGCAGGCCGACCAGTTCCAGCAGACCACCCAAGACATCGTCACCGTACTGAGCGAAATCGCCAACGCCGATACTCGCACTCACTACATTCGCCACTGCGCCGAAATCTTCAGCCACGGCGACAGCCGCCTAGTGCCTCTCTTGGCCGAGAACCTGGTGGCTCAGGTCAGGCGGCAGCGGCGAGCCGCAACCGGCGACCCTAAGCGCAAAGTCGATCTGCCCGCCCCACCCTGGAAAACCAGCGCCCTAGAGCAGGCTGAAGCCGTTCTGCTACGCCTTTTTCTACATGCCCCCGACTACCGCCAGGCCGTTGCTGCCGCCCTAGAAGATCGAGACTTGCAGTTCAGCTATTCCCATCACCGTGCCCTCTGGCGGCTGATGCAGCAGCTCCTCGTTGCTCCCCAGCCCGTTCCAGCGTTGCCGGGAGAGGCCGATGTCGAGCCAGCGCCAGTCGATCTAGTGGTGCTTCTACGTAACCACATGGCCGAGATCGATGGCCCCGTGAGCCAGCTGCAGCACCTGCTCTACCTCGATGAAAAGGAAAAGCGAGACATTCTACGGGCACCGCTGATCATTCGAGCAGCCACCGCCTGCATGGAGAAAAACATTTGCGAAAAGCGCTACCGCCACTTCCTTAACCTCTGGGCTGATACCGACTGCACCGAATCGGCTGACCAGCACACCTACTACCAAAAGCAAATCTACGCCGAAAAACGCCGGATTGAAGAATTAGAAAAAGAGCGCCAAGTCACCTTTGAAGATCTGATTCAAATACCCTGGGTTGGTGAGTTTTACGACTCAATCGATAGCTGACGAGCCAGCACTAGCCCCCAATTGGCATTTGACAGTTACTTCTGCCGCAGCCCTGTCTACCCTAAGGCCACGGTACTCAAGGAAACGCAGATGGCCTCTTCCCAACCTACTAAAGCTGAACTGGGAACGTTAGGCGAAACGCTAGTAGCAGACTGGCTCCAGGCGCAGGGCTGGCAGATTTTGGAGCGTCAGTGGCACTGCCGCTGGGGAGAGCTAGACCTGATTGGGACAAAGGCCCCCCTGGAGAAACTGCAGACACCCGCAACCGGAGCAACTTGGCCAAAGGCCGCTATTCGGCAAGCGCCACGTTCTCCCTCGCCTCTCCTAACCTTTGTAGAAGTCAAAACTCGCAGCCAGGGCAACTGGGATGCCAATGGATTAATGGCCATCACCGCCCAAAAACAGGCCAAGCTGTGGCAGTCAGCCCGCCTCTACCTGGCTCAGCACCCTCATCTGGCCGAGGCGATCTGCCGGTTTGACGTGGCCCTAGTCGTTCGTTGCTCCAGCAAAGTCCGAGCTTCTAGACCGGGGTTAATGGTAAAGCCCTATGGCAACCGCCAATTTCTAGTCCTGCAAGACTATATTGAAAACGCCTTTGACCTGTCTTGATAAAGAATTAGGGTACTAATTCTGTAACGGCTTGAAGCGTTTAGACTGTAGGTTAGATTGAGCCCTAGCGAAACCCAACAATCCTTGTCAAGGGCAGGCTTCACTTCCTTCAACCCGACCTTATACCAACTCTCTAAATAGCCGCTACTCTCCCCCCCATCCACTCTCCCCCCTATCTGCAGCACTTTTTTCTGGAATTGCTATTAGCAATACACTAAATTCTCCCAAAGAAAAACCCTGCTCTTGTAAGAGCAGGGCACCCATCGTGTTTTGAGTAGACAAAACAGGCTAGGGCATTATTTAGAGGATTTGCGCACGATCCAATGGGAACTCCCAGTGGTAAATACTAATTTCAAACAGTCAACTAGCTGGACTGAGAAGCTTCTTGCTGCTGCTTAGCCTTTGCTTCTGTCACCAACTGGTCGCGCAAGTTAGGTGTTGCAATAAAGCCAAAGTAGATGGCTAGCAGAGTCGTAGCTGCGTGCAGCCAAACATCATTGCCGTAGATAGGGATCAGGCCAAAAGTGGTGTTGGCCACAGGAATCAGACCCATGATGGTCAGTAGGCCATAAAAAACAGCCAGTAGGCCAGAGAAGTAGCGAGCGCTATCTAGAGCAATGGAGGTTGCAATACCTACTGCACCTACAAGAATGTGGACCATATTGTGAGCGGTATTGATGGGGAACAGGCCCAACAGATAGCCAAACCCTCCATGAGACCCTACTGCTTCAACGTAACCAGGCATAACGTCTGGCTGAGAAACTAGGCCAGGGACGAATCCCATAACACCTATTCCTAGATATATAACGCCTACGATGAGAGCAAATAACTGTGCTGGCTTCATTGAGAAAACTCCTTATTGAATACAATTAACTAACAACAGGTGGGATATTCGTTTCTATAGATTAGTGATTTGGGTCCGGCTGCTCTTCTACTGAAGGAGTAAGATTTTTGTTTTTTTGCAGCACCTTTAGGCAGATTGATTCAGCCTATTTTTCGCGGTAGGGCTTTGGCTAGGATCGACCTAGAGCCTTACGAGTAAAGGAAAGCAAGCCTCAAATCGATACAGTTTACTCAAGCGCAAGAGTGACGAATGCGTCTTGGTAAGCTAAAGAAGATTTGTCAACTTATTCAAAAGCGTCTTTAAAGCTCCCTATAGGATAAAATCTCTCCTTTTGGCCGAACTCTTTCTAAAGAGAGATCCGTAGGCGAAAACTTTCGAAACAAAATAGCTTACGTTTTGTAGCAGAAATAATGATTCCGCCCAAAGGGAGATGTGAGGGTTAGAGACGTTCAAAGAAGCTAGAGCCACTGCAACTTAATTAGTCGCTTTTGAGCATTGCTTCCCCATCTTAATTAGGGTGATCTATAAAGGTCTATCTAGACTTCTCAACTTGAGATGAGCCAGGAAGTTTTCAGCACTCTTTTGAGAACGGACTTAATCTGATTGAGTCTATTTCCTGTGACAGTTTCACGAGGATCTGAAGCTTCTTGGCTATCGTCACTTCAATATAAACATTCCCTGGAATGTGGATGGGGCAGTGTAGAAGCGATTTAGAGGATCTGCCATGTCTACGTTTTCGCTGATTTTTATTGCCGTTCTGGGTGTTGCGCTACTGCTATTTCTGGTGATCGTCGCTCGACTCCAGGCTTTTATCGCGCTGCTGATTAGCAGTTTGTTTGTAGCCGTCATTGGGGGCATTCCGCCCGGCGACATTGCCAATGTGATTCGCGAAGGCATGGGCAATACCTTGGGTTACATTGCCATCATCATCGGCCTAGGAGCCATGTTTGGTGAACTGCTGCAAGCCTCAGGCGGTGCAGAAACGATTTCCAATACACTGGTCAAACGGTTTGGGGATGAGCGGGCACCTTGGGCCTTAGGGTTTACGGGCCTGATTATTGCAATTCCCGTATTCTTTGATGTAGCGCTGATTCTGCTGATTCCGCTGATTTATAGCTTGGCTCGCCGCAGTGGGCGATCGCTCTTGTTCTACGGCATTCCCCTCACTGCAGGGATTGCCGTAGCCCACAGCTTTATTCCCCCTACGCCGGGTCCAGTAGCAGTGGCTGGTTTGCTGGGTGCAGATCTGGGCTGGGTGATTCTATTTGGCTTGATTGCAGGCGTTCCAGCCATGATTGTGGGCGGCATTTTCTTTGGCCGCTACATTGCTGACAAGATTCATCTAGAGGTGCCCTTAGGAGCTACTAACGCCTCTTCCGAAGCCGTTCAGCAAGAAGAAGCGGCTGAAATTGCAGAAAGCAGAGTTCACACCGCCAAAGAACCCCTTTCCTTTGGCTTAGTGCTGGCAATTATCGCAGTGCCGCTGGTGTTGATTCTGTTTAATACGGTTTCTGCAGTGCTGTTGCCAGAAGATAACCCGCTGTTAGGCTGGATTGCCTTTATCGGGCACCCCTTTGTTGCGCTGACTATCGCCGCCCTGATGTCTTTCTACTTTCTGGGTATTCGGCAGGGATTTACTCAGCGGGAGGTGCTGCAGTTTGCTACCAAGTCTCTAGAACCCGTGGGCCTGATTATTTTGGTGACGGGAGCCGGTGGTGTTTTTGGCCGGGTGCTGGTGGAAACGGGCATTGGCGAAGCGCTGGCTGATCTGATGGCAGCCTCAAACTTACCGATCATCGTGCTGGCTTTTCTAATTGCCACTATGGTCAGAGTCAGCCAAGGCTCAGCGACTGTTTCTATGGTGACTGCCGCCGGACTCATCGCCCCGGCGGTTGAGCTTGGCAACTACTCACCGCCCCTAGTCGGCGCAATTACAATTTCCATCGCCAGTGGAGCCACTGTCCTCTCCCACGTTAACGACTCTGGCTTCTGGCTAGTCGGTCGCTTCTTCGACATGACCGAAGCCCAGACCCTACGCTCCTGGACCGTCTTAGAGACAATTTTGGGCGTTGTCGGCTTTTTGGTCGTGCTGGTAGCGAGCTTCTTTTTATAAGGAAGCAAAGGGGCAGAGGAGCGGATGAGCAAGAGGTTTCTGAGGATTTTCTGCTGATTCTTTTTCCTCTCCTGTCCCCCTAGATTCTTACTTCCCCATCTCCCTTGGCCCCTCACTCATCCACCCAATCATGGCTGATTCAAACCTAATTCTCGGTGTCGATATTGGCACTACCAGTACTAAAGCAATTCTCTTCACGCCTGAGGGCGATGTTGTGGCGCAGCATGCGGTTGGTTATCCGCTGCTCTCGCCTGAGCCTGCGATTCAAGAGCAAGATCCGGAGGAGATTTTGGAGGCTGTTGTTGGCAGCATTCGCATGGCCGTCGAGAAAAGCCAGATTGCCCCCTCTGAGCTGGTCGGCATCTGCTTTAGTGCGGCAATGCACAGCCTGATCGCGGTGGATGAGCAGGGCAAACCCCTGACGCAGAGCATTACTTGGGCTGACCGTCGTAGCGTGGACTGGGCGCAAAAGATGCGCCAGCACCCCCACGGCAGGGATATTTACCACCGTACGGGCACGCCGATTCATCCCATGTCGCCCTTTATTAAGCTGCTGTGGTTGCGCCATGAGCAGCCGGAGCTGTTTGAGCGATCGGCCAAATTTATCTCGATTAAGGAGTATGTGCTGCACCGCTGGTTTGGTGAGTACGTGGTCGATCACTCGATTGCCAACGCCACTGGACTGTTTAACATGCGGGCGTTAGATTGGGATGCCGAAGCGATTGGTTTGGCAGGTATTTTGCCATCGCGGCTGCCGCGCCTGGTGCCCACGACTCACGTCATGCGTGGCATGAAGACTGAGTATGCTGAGGCGATGGGCATTCGAGCCGATTTGCCGGTGGTAGTGGGGGCTAGTGATGGGGTGCTGGCAAATCTAGGGGTGGGTGCGATCGCACCTGGTGTCGTCGCCGTTACTATCGGAACCAGCGGCGCACTGCGGGCCGTGATTGACCGCCCTGCCACTGACCCGCTAGAGCGGCTCTTTTGCTATGCCCTGACTGAAAACCACTGGTGCATCGGCGGCCCAGTCAACAGTGGCGGCATTATTTTGCGCTGGGTGCGCGATAACCTGGGTGACCGCGAGCTGATGCAGGCTCAGGAGACAGGTCAGGGCGTCTATGAGCTTTTGACAAGGCTGGCCGAAACGGTGCCGCCCGGAGCGGAGGGGCTAATCTTTCACCCCTACTTGGCTGGGGAGCGATCGCCCCTGTGGGATGCCGATGCTCGGGGCAGTTTCTTTGGCCTCAGTCTGCACCACACGCGTGCCCACATGGTGCGAGCAGTCATGGAAGGGGTGCTCTATAACCTGCATGTGGTGATGCGATCGCTTCAAGATGCCGTGGGTACTGCCAAGAGCATTCGGGCTTCGGGGGGATTTGTGCGATCGCATCTCTGGCGGCAAATGCTCTCAGATATTTTTGATGCTGAAGTCATTATCCCCGACAGCTACGAAAGCTCCTGCCTAGGCGCAGCCTTTTTAGGGCTGTATGCTCTCGGTCACCTCTCCTCCCTAGAAGATGCTGCCGACCGCTTCGACCAAACCTACCGACACCAGCCCATCGCCGAAAATGTAGCTCAGTACTGCAAAGTCATGCCCGTCTTCACCCGCTTGCTAGAGCAGTTTCGAGGCAGCTATGCGCAGCTAGCCCAGCTGCAAAAGGACTTGGGTTAAGCGTTGCTGTTTTTGCTTACACCTTGCCCAATCCTCGTAGGTTGGCGTCAATCGCAGCGCGACCCAACACCCCTCGAAACAACCCCAAACCAGACAGCCCCCTACGTCCAGTTGCGGAAGAAGCTATTCTCCTGCCACACCGCAGCGGTGCGCTGTTCCATGTCAGTCATGGCCTCGGTGGACAGCGGCTCAAACTGTCGCGCCACCGTCACATTTTCCTCTAGCTGCTCTAGGGTATCGGCAGCAATGACGCAGGTATGCACACCCGTTTGAGACAGCGCATAGTCCATGGCCTCGCCCATACCCTTGAGCACACCCGGCTTAAACAGGCGACCATAGGCTGGTACCTTCATAGCAATGACGCCAACATTTTGCTGTTGGGCCACAGGCAAAACGGTGTTGATGAAGGATTTACGCGTGTGCTTGTCGGCAGCGTTGATCGGCACTAGGGCCGTGTCGAAGGGGTATTGCTGAATGGCTTTGACAATAATGTCGGGGTTGTGGTGCCCAGTCACGCCGATATGCCGAATCAGCCCCTGCTCCTTGGCTTCCTCAGCCGCTTTGATTGCGCCCCTTTGCGTGTCTAGAAGAGACTCTACATCCCAGTCGTAGGTGAGGGCATGAAACTGCCAGAGATCAATGCGGCTAGTCTGCAGCCGCTGAAGAGACTGCTCTAGTTCGCGCCAGGCTTCGTCGCGGCTGCGCTGGCTGGTCTTAGTGGCGATAAATACTTCAGAGCGATGGATGGGCAGCACTTTGCCCAAGAATGTTTCACTGGGGCCGTAGTTAGAGGCCGTATCAAAATAGCGAATCCCTAGTTCCAGGGCGCGGTGGATGATATCTATGGCCTGCGCTTCCTCCTGCGGGCGCGACAGAGGAGAAGCAGATCCACCTAGACCGAGCAGAGGCAAAGAAACGCTAGTGCGGCCCAGAGTTCGCATGGGCATTTCGGCGATTGTCGCAGCAGCAGGCGGCGACACCGGGGTCGGGATTTGTGCGACAGGGACAGCTTCAGATGAAGCCGTTGGGGAAGTTGGGGAAGTATTCCGGCAAGCAGCAGTGCCAATGATGCCGCTCGCAACCGTTAGACCAGTGAGCAGAAAGTTGCGTCGGGTGTTGCGATGGGTCACAGTCAGCCTCCAAAATTTGCAAAAGAGGCAAAGAGACAGCAGTTTAACAATGCTCACATCCTAACTAGGAATTGAGGAGTTGCCTGGGTTGGCGATGGTGTCAATCGTGTTTTGCAGCCAGTTCAGATTAGTTTGCTCCCTTTGAATCATTAGCTCCAGTACCCGTTGACGCAGCTTTTGCTCGCGGCTGGCTACCGAGTCATCGCTGGGCAGAGCGGGATCGGTGTCTGAGGAAAAATTGTTTTGCAGCGCCTCACACTCAGCCAGCTTTTCGCGCCGTGCTGCCAGTTCTTGCTCTAGCAGATGCAGAATGGCGGCATTTGGCAGTTGGGCTGCAAAGTGCAGCTGCGCCAGCAGAGGCTCTCGCACAATCGGGGGGGGCTGATGGGTTTGCAGCCAGCGGGTTAGTTCTGCAACACCTGTCTCCGTGATGCAGTAGATCTTGCGATTGGGACGGTCTTGCTGAATTTCGACGGTGCAGGTAATCCAGTCCTGCTTTTCTAGCTTGTCGAGGGTGCGGTAGATCTGGGCCTGGTCGGCTGGCCACAGGTGGGCAACGCACTGATTGAAGCACTCCGTTTTGAGGTCGTAGCCAGTCCTCTCCTGCTGCTGAAGTAGGCCGAGGATAACGTGGGCAAGGGACATAGGCGGTTTACCGAACGAATGGGCGAACAAGCCCTACTCCTAAGGCTTATATACTCCCATGCTACTATATGACTAATCATATATAGGACAAACAGAACAACTAAGTTTGTCCGATTCAAAAGCAATTCTGAGGAGGTACCTGTATGACCGTGCAAACTCAAACGCTACGAACTATTGCCGGAATCGTGAACAGTGTAGAGACGCTAGAAGGGGCAGGGTTTCGGGTGCGCCGCCCGTTCCCCAAGAGCAGCTTCTCAGAATTTGACCCTTTTCTCTTGCTAGATGAACTTGGGCCGATGGACTTAGGGCCAGGTCAGGCGAAGGGTGCACCCGATCATCCCCACCGTGGGTTTGAAACTGTGAGCTACATATTAGACGGACGCCTAGAGCACAAGGACTCTGAGGGCCATGCCGGGCTGCTAAATCCGGGCGATGTGCAGTGGATGACGGCAGGGGCAGGGGTGGTGCATTCTGAAATGCCAGAGGCCGAATTTACCCGCACGGGAGGACGGCTGCACGGTATTCAGCTATGGGTGAACTTGCCCCGACACGACAAGATGATTGCCCCTCGCTATCAGGACATCCCAGCGGCGAAAATTCCGGTGGCGCAAACGGCAGATGGCGGGGTGACGGTGCGGGTGATTGCTGGGGAATCTCTTGGGGCGAAAGCGGTGATCGAGACGCGCACGCCGATTATCTATCTGCACCTGACGCTGCAGCCGGGGGCCTCATTAGTTCAGCCGGTGCCGCCGGAGTACAACGCTTTTGCCTATTTGCTGGATGGATCGGGCCTGTTTGGGGCGGAGCAGGAACGGGGTGAGGATGGGCAGATGGTGATCTTTGCTCAGGATGGGGGGGAGGTTGCCATAGCCAACCCTGCCGATGCTGCCCAGCCCCTCGATCTATTGCTGATCGCAGGTGTGCCGCTAAATGAGCCGGTGGTGCGCTATGGCCCCTTCGTGATGAATACCGAAGCCGAAATTATTCAGGCAATTGAAGACTATCGCAATGGAAAGATGGGACAAATCCATGCTTAACATCCTACAACAGCGCATTAATCAACATCAGCTGCTCAGCGAGCTGCGTCTGAAGCTGCTGCGCCTGCATCAACTGTTGCTAAACACTGAGCGCTTGACCTATGAAAAGGTGCGCGGACAGGTTTCTAAAGGCGAACTGCTGCAGCTGGCAATTCACCACGATCAGTTTGCGTGGCTGCACCCGCTCTCGGAGCAGATTGTGCAGGTTGACGATCTGCTGCAGGCCGATGAGCCAGGGACGGAAGATGCTGCGGCAATCCTCGCATCTATTCGCGCTCTGCTTCGCCCGGATGAGTTGGGTGATACCTTCGCTATGAAGTACGATGCCGCCTTGCAGCAAAACCCAGATGTGGTCTTTGCTCATGCAGATGTCGCCACGCTGTTAGCGGCAGGAGCAAATAGCTAGTTCTGAGCAAGCCCAGGTTGTAACCAACCTGGGCTTGCTGTTTCTGTCGCCTTTGAGGAAAACAGCGCAACTCAAATCGGCCAATTCGCTACTATTAGAGGCACAATCTCCGATTTGCCCTATGAGTGATGTTTTGACCGACATTTACAATGCGGTTGATCCCTTCAAGCCTTTGGAGCCGGGCGATCCGGCCTATGTAGATTGTGAGGCTGAGCGGGGCGAGGCTAATGTGCTGATGGATCTGGGGCCGGAGATCCTACGCTCTAACCGCTACACCTGCCAGCTTTACACAGGGCACCGGGGTGCAGGCAAATCGACGGAGCTGCTACGGCTCAAAAAAGACCTGGAGGAAAAGGGCTGCCTGGTAGTGTACTTTCCGGCGGTGGGAGACGATGGCGACATCGACCCGCAGGATGTGCAATATACCGATATTTTGCTGGCCTGTACGCGGCACTTGTTAGAAGAACTCAAAAATGCTGACCCAAAACCGCTAATTAGCTGGTTTCGAGAGCGGGGGCAGGCGCTTCATGACATCGGTCAAACCCGAATTGAGCTAGATTCGTTGGATGTGAAGGTGCTGGCCAGCCAATTTGCTGAGATCACCACCGCAATTCGGGCGGTGCCCAGCGAGCGCAGCAAGATTCGAGATTTGGTGAACCCACACACGGTCACGCTGGTCAATGCCCTGAACCAATTTATTGAAGATGGCAGACGTAATCTGCCCTCCGATAAGAAACACATTGTTGTCATCGCTGACAACTTAGATCGGATTGTGCCGATTCACAATGACAATGGCCGCAGCAACCACGATGAGATATTTCTAGACCGCTTTGAGCAGCTTAAGGGGCTAGACTGTCACCTGATTTACACCATCCCGATTTCGATGGTGTATTCCAATCGGGCTAATGACCTGAAGGAGATCTACGGCAACCCCAACCTGCTGCCGATGATCATGATTCAAACGCCGGATGGAGCGATACACCCGCCGGGGGTGGCAAAAATTCAGGAGGTGCTGATTCGCCGCATTGCGCCTTACATTCCTGAGGTCAGCCTGGAGCGCGACGTTTTTGAGGGGCCAGACGTGGCAGAGCAGGTTTGCCTTGCTAGCGGCGGCCATGTGCGGGAGCTGCTGCTGTTGATTAAGGAGGCGCTGAACCGCACCAATGCGCTGCCTATTCCTACCCGCGCGGTGCGTCGTGCCATTGCTGAAACTCAAGATACCTACCGTCGCACGGTGGAGAAAGACCAGTGGGCTGCACTGGCTCAAGTGGCAAAGACTCGCACCATTGAAAATGAAGAAGCTTACCGCGACCTGCTCTTTCGCCGCTGCATTATGGAGTATCGCTACTTTGATGAGAACGACGATCTCAAGTGTTGGTACGACGTGCATCCGCTGATCAAAGATATCCCTGAGTTTAAGGCTGCCCAAGCTGCTCTAACTGCTTCGTAACCATGACTAACCTGCTCGACTGGGACGAAGATGACCTCAAAGCAGATCCTGAAGAGGAATATCAGGCGCTGCTGAATGGTCTGCGGCGTACTCAAGGGTTTGGCCTGTTTTTTGTGCAGTGCACGCCCTTTGGTAGCGACAAAATTATCCAGCGAATTTGCAAAGACTTAACCACTAAAAAGACAGAAGTTCTTAAGTTTGAGAAGCCGATAGAAGACGGCAACGTTTTCAAGCAAATTAAGTGCTTTCTAGACCAACATACTTCTACCGAAGTGCTGTTTATTCAAGGACTAGAATATTCGCTCTACGACTACGAGGAAACCAAAAAACAGCTTGGTTGGAGCAGCGAGAAGATCTATACCTATAGCTGGCATGGTGTTCCCCCTATCTTGATAAATCTAAACCAGCAGCGCGAACACTTTCGAGATAGTTTTGGTACTTGCTTGGTCTTTTTGCTGCCTGTTTTTGCAATTAGATACTTGGTGCAGCGTGCTCCAGATTTCTTTGATTGGCGCTCTGGTATTTTTCAGTACGTAGAAGATTCGGAGCAGCTGTCCCAAAAATCACGGGAGATATGGCTACAGGGAGCTTATGAGAAGTATCTTAGTTGGTCTCAAACTGAGCGAAGCCAAAGAATTTTCGAGATTCAATCGCTTTTAGATGCAGGCTATTCTGACAGTGTTGATGAGGTCAACCTCTATTTTGAGCAAGGCAATCTTTTTACAGCCTCTCAAGACCATGAAGCTGCAATTGCATCTTATGACAGAGCCCTTGAAATTAAGCCTGATCTTCATACAGCCTGGAGCAACCGAGGCATTGCATTAAGTGAACTAAACCGTTATGGGGACGCGATCTCATCGTATGGTGAAGCCCTCAAAATCAGACCTGATGATTATGCAGTTTGGAACAGTCGGGGCAATGCGCTAGTCGGTCTGGAACTCTATGAAGATGCAATTGAATCATTTAACAGAGCTCTCGAAATTAGGCCCAATGGTTATGAGGTCTGGAATAATCGAGGATTTGCGCTAGTCAATCTGGGGCGCTATGATGACGCGATTTTATCGTACGACAAAGCCCTCGAAATTAGGCCCAATGATTGTATAGTTTGGAATAATCGAGGATTTGCGCTAGTCAATCTGGGGCGCTATGATGATGCGGTTAAATCGTTTGACAAAGCCCTTAAAATTAATCCCAACTTCCACGAAGCCTGGAATAACTGGGGCAATACACTAATCAACCTGGGACGTCATGAAGATGCAATTAAATCATTTGACAAAGCTCTCAAAGTTAATTCTAACTTCCACGAAGCCTGGAACAATCGGGGTAATGCGCTAGTAAACCTGGGACGTCATGAAGATGCAATCAAATCATTTGACAAAGCCCTTAAAGCAAGTTTTGGTGATTATGCAGTTTGGATCAATCGGGGTAACGCATTGATGGGCCTGGGCCGCTATGAAGATGCAGTTAAATCGTTTGATAAAGCCCTTGAAATTAATCCAGGCTTCCATACAGCGTGGAATCATCGTGGTATTGCACTAACCTATGTAGGTCGCTATGAAGATGCAGTTGAATCGTTTGACAAAGCGCTCGAAATTAATCCAGGCTTTCACCCAGCCTGGGGGCATTGGGGTTTTGCACTTAACTGTTTAGGGCGTCATGAAGATGCAGTTAAATCGTTTGACAAAGCTCTTAAAACTAATTCCGATGACTACGAAGCTTGGAGCAATCGGGGTAATGCCTTGATTGATCTGGGCCGCTATGAAGATGCAATCGCATCGTATGAAAAAGCGCTCGAAATCAAACCCGACTTCTACCAAGCTTGGGATTATCAGGGCGTTGCGCTCAACTATTTATATTGCCATAAAAATGCAATCGCATCATATGAAAAAGCGCTCGAAATCAAACCCGACTTTCACCAAGCTTGGGACCATCGGGGCATTGCGCTAGGCTACTTGGGCCGCTACGAAGATGCGATCGCATCGTATGAAAAAGCGCTCGAAATCAAACCCGATGACCCTAGCCCCCTGTATAACAAAGCCTGTTGCTACGGGCTACAGGGAGATCCTAAAAACGCTATTTATTTTTTACAGCAAGCTGTCTCTCTAGATTCTAAATACCGAGAAATGGCAAAGACCGACTCAGATTTCGATACCATTCGTAGTGATAGGCAATTTGCCACTCTTATTAGTCAAAGCTCTTAATTAAATTCTCTGTCATGGCTATTCCATCCTTGCCAACACTTAACAATCTTCCCGGTTCTCTTCCTATTGAGGGTGCTGTCAGCATTGCTTTGGAAGAGGGTATTCCTATTTTTCGAGCTTCTAAAACCATTCAAGATCGAATCCAGGAGCTTTTAGATAAGCACCAAGAGGCTGCTTTGGACGAAGCTGAAGAAGCCGAGTTAGATCGGTATGAGGAAATTGATGATTATCTTAGCTTCGTGAATCGTACCGTTAGGAACCTCATTTTAGAGAGTTCTAAACAGGATTCGTAAATATGGCTCGAAAGAAGATTCCTGCTGAAATGCAACGGCAGGTGCGTCGAAGAGCTAAATTCCTTTGTGAGTATTGCCACGCTTCCGAACAATGGCAATATGTTCAGTTCACTATCGACCATATCATCCCCCTAACGGCAGGAGGTTCTGACGATCTAGAAAATCTTGCCTTGGCTTGTTTTCACTGCAACCGGCGCAAGTCAAATCGTCAAGCGGTAACTGATTTTCAAACAGGCGTTGAAGTTGCCCTGTTTAATCCTCGATTGCAGCGATGGCATGATCACTTTGCCTGGTCATCTGATCTCTTAGAGGTCGTTGGGCTAACTCCTACAGGCAGAGCAACTGTTACAGCTTTAGCGCTAAATCGCGATCGCATCCTCGCCATCCGAGCAACGGATTTGGCTATTGGCCGACATCCCCCACCTGACGATCAGGTTGAGTCTTTGCAGTAGGTGACTGAATAGGTTTCATTGCAGCGGCAATAGGGCGTTGTGAGGACTCGCAAGGGCGTTGTGACGACCCGCAAGAACGTTGTGACAGCTCAATAGCTTATGTTAAAGCCTCAACACGTTATGTAGAGCACTCAACATAACGTGTAGACCGCTCAATAGAGCCTATCGTCAATGCACAACGTTCTGAACATAGAGCAACACCTTATTTGCACAGCGCACTTTGCAATGTACTCAATGCACAACGTCATAAGCTTTGATGCACATCAATAGACAGCACTGCAACATAGCCTATCGACCCCCCTCAAGCCCTTGCTGCGTCCGCGTTTCAGCATCTGCTCAAGACATTCATCTCAAGCAGTGGAGCCACAAGGCTTCATTCCCAGGCAGAACCTAGAAACGAGGGTCAACAAAGGAAAAAACTTGCCCGACTACGGTTGACTCTGGTTAATAGGAAGTGTATTCTCTATCCCTAAGCTGTTGCATTAACCCGTAGCAGCCGTTCGCAGAACTCACGAACTTAGCGCCACCTGAAGGTGTGACAGCACCCACAGGCGGCTAACCACCGCGACTGTCGACGCAGTCGGGGGCTTTGGTGATGATACCCTAGCCACCTCGAATTGCACTACAGCGGGGCGTGCTGAGGGACTGGGTTCTGCTTCCTTCCCCATCTCCCTTTATTCAGGAGTGGGGCATTCACCCTATTTAAGGAAGCAGACCAACCATGTTTCAACCATCCGATTCGGGCGCACCGGCGTCCCCCCTTTCGGCTGACCCATCAACCGACTACGAAGAGTTGCGCCATCTACTCTATGGCTCCCTCTCCGCCATCAGCAGCACCATCAACTTCCTGCACAAACGTGGCTACGCCGAACCCAACGACTGGTGCGAACCCATTCCCACCGGCCGCCGCAACGAATGGATGTCCATTCTCACCAAGCGCATCCCGCTTGAATAGAGCGATCACGGCCTAGAGGCCCTTCCGTTTAGAGGCTGTTTGAAAAGACCTTTTTGGTACCTCGGCAGCGATTCCCCCTAATCCCCCCATAGCCCTTACCGGCATGCGCCAAAGGCGTAGGAAAAGGAGGCCTTTCCCCTCCTTTCCAAGGGGGGCAGGGGGGATCCAAATAACCTTTGCTACCTCTCAAGCAGCCTGTTAAACAATCCTGCTAGATCATCCAAAGAGTAGAGACGCAATTAACCGCGTCTCTACTCCCCAACGCCCTAGACACTTAACCCACCTCGACAGGTTTTGGAATTGGAATAGGCGGGTGCTGCTCCAGCACTCGCGCCAGATACGTGCCCGTATAAGACCGAGGATTTTTCGCCACCTCTTCGGGAGTACCCTCGGCGATAATCTCGCCGCCCCGGTTACCGCCCTCAGGCCCCAGATCAACAATCCAGTCAGAACAGCGGATCACATCCAGGTTGTGCTCGATCATCAGCACCGAGTTGCCCCGGTCTACCAGCCGCTGCACCACGTCCAGCAGCTTGTGAACATCATAGAAAGACAGACCTGTTGTAGGTTCGTCAATCAAATAGAGGGTTTTGCCAGTAGAGCGGCGGGCCAGTTCCGAGGCCAGCTTCATCCGCTGGGCTTCACCTCCAGACAGGGTCGGCGCGGTTTGGCCCAGCCGAATGTAGCCCAGACCCACGTCCACCATCGTCTGCAGACGGCTGGCCGCTTGGGGAATGTTTTGGAAAAAGTCGGCGGCTTCTTCTGCCGTCATATTGAGCACGTCGGCAATGCTCTTGCCCTTGTACTTCACCTGCAGCGTTTCCCGGTTGTAGCGGGCTCCTTTGCAGACCTCGCACTGCACATAGACATCGGGCAGAAAGTTCATCTCAATTACGTTCACCCCCTGACCACTGCAGGCTTCGCAGCGACCGCCCTTAACGTTGAAGGAAAACTGCCCAGCTTTGTAGCCTCGGGCCTTGGCCTCAATCGTCTCGGTAAACAGATTGCGAATCACATCAAAAACGCCGGTATAGGTAGCCGGGTTAGAGCGGGGGGTGCGGCCAATGGGCGACTGGTCAATGACGATCACCTTGTCTAGCGCCTTCAGTCCGGCCAGCTCGTCCATTTCTCTAGGGAAGGGCACTTTAACGCCAAAGTGGTGCTGTAGAGCGGGGTAGATCAGCTCATTGACTAGCGTAGATTTGCCAGATCCAGAAACGCCTGTCACGCAGGTCAGCGTGCCCAGGGGAATTTCTACGTCCAGGTTCTTGAGGTTGTTGCGGCGGGCGTTTTTGGCTTTGAGGCTGCGGCCATTACCCGGTCGCCGCTCTGCCGGAGTGGGAATCACTTGGCGCTGGGAGAGATAGGCTCCGGTCAGAGAGTCTGGGGCTTCCATTACCGCCTCTAAACCGCCAGCCGCCACAATTCGCCCGCCATGCACGCCAGCTCCAGGGCCAATGTCTACCAGATAGTCGGCAGCTCGAATGGTGTCTTCGTCGTGCTCCACCACAATTAGGGTGTTGCCCAAGTCGCGCAGGCGATGCAGGGTGTTGAGCAGGCGATCATTGTCGCGCTGGTGTAGGCCGATGCTAGGTTCGTCTAGTACGTAGAGCACGCCAGTGAGGCCCGATCCAATTTGGGTGGCTAATCGAATGCGCTGGGCTTCGCCGCCTGAGAGGGTCATGGCAGTGCGGTGCAGGGTGAGGTAGTCTAGCCCCACATCCAGCATGAACTCTAGGCGGGCGCGGATTTCTCTGAGCACCAGATCACCAATCTGCATCTGCCGAGACGAGAGCAGAGGAGAATCGCCGCTTTCTCCCACCAAACCTTCAATCCGGCTGAGGCAGTCGCGAATAGAAACCTCTGTGAGGTCTTGAATGTTGTGAGGGCCAATTTTGACCGACAGCGATTCGGGTTTGAGCCGCGCGCCTTTGCACACTTCGCAGGGCTGGTCGATTAGGTACTTTTCTAGCTTCTGCTTGTGGAGGTCGGAGGTAGACTCGCGGTACTGCCGCTCTAGAATGGGCAGTGCGCCCTCGTACTGGCGGTGATAGCCCTTGGCTTCGCGGTAGCGAGAATCGCTCTCGATATAGATCTTTTCGGTGGAGCCGTGGAGCACAATGTGCTGCTGCTCCGGCGTGAGCTGATCCCAGCGAGTCTGAATCTCAAAGCCAAAGGCTTGCCCCACGCTGTAGAGCAGCGAGAAGTAGTAGGTATTGTCTTTTTCAGACCAAGGTGCGATCGCAGCATAAACCGGCAGCGTCGGGTCAGGCACCACCAGATCAGCTGAAAAGGTCCGCAGGTTGCCCAAACCGTGGCAGTGGGGGCAGGCTCCATAGGGCGAGTTAAAAGAAAAGAGTCGGGGAGAAAGTTCTTCCATCACCGCCCCGTGCTGCGGGCAGGCGAAGTTTTCCGAAAAGACCAGTTCCTTGGGGCTACCGTAGCTGCCCTCGGCCTCAGCCGCCATCGGCAGCCGGTCAGAGAGCGCATTAGGATTCAGCGGCACCACCTTACTTCCCTGCTCTCCTGATCCCTTGCCCTCCTGCTCCCCTGCCTCACTGAGGATATCGATTACAGCAATCCCCTCAGACCGCTTCAGGCAGGTCGCCAGAGAATCGGCTAGCCGCTCCTGCAAGTCCTCTTTTTTCACTAGCCGGTCTACGACCACTTCAATGGTGTGGGCGTAGTTCTTGTCTAGCTCAATATTGTCAGTCAGCTCCCGAATCTCGCCATTTACCCGCACTCGCACAAAGCCTTCCGCCCCTAGGCTAGAAAGCAGCTTTTTGTGAGTACCCTTCTTGCCGCGTACCACCGGAGCTAGGATCTGAAAACGGGTGCGGTCGGGCAGCGACATCACCCGGTCGATCATCTGGTCGATGGTTTGGGGCGAAATGGAGCGATCGCACACCGGACAGTGCGGCTCCCCGGCTCGACCAAATAGCAGTCGCAGGTAGTCGTAGATCTCCGTTACCGTGCCCACCGTAGAGCGGGGGTTGTGGGAGGTCGATTTTTGGTCAATAGAAATGGCCGGGCTAAGGCCCTCAATGGCATCTACGTCAGGCTTATCGACCTGACCCAAAAATTGTCGGGCGTAGGCACTGAGCGACTCCACATAGCGCCGTTGGCCCTCAGCAAAGATGGTGTCAAAGGCCAGCGAAGACTTGCCCGATCCTGAAACCCCTGTAAATACAATCAGCTGATTGCGGGGAATCTCTAGGTCAATGTCCTTGAGGTTGTGCTGTCGCGCCCCCCGAATCCGAATAACGGCCTCATCTACGGCTGCCTGGCGGGGGTGATGGCCATTTTTCTCAGCAACCTTGCCATTGCGAGAGCCAGCAGATTTCTTCACAGAAGCGTCCGATTTGGGCATGGGGCAACGGCAAAAAGGGGCGCACAACAATCCTTAATATAGTAGCTTGCTACTCAATTCGGGTGTTTGGCCAGCAATATAACTCAGTACAAACGTTCTGACTATCCGGTAGGGATCAGGCCGTGTCTTGCATCTCTAGCCACAGTCCCGGAAACACAACTTTGAAAACACTCGCTGATGATTTCCGGCAAGTTGATTTTGGGAAAGAAGCGGCTATTAGTTGCGAAGTAGGCCCCCTTGCCCCAACCAAGCCTGCCCCTTTGCGCCTAATTCAACCACCGCGCCCGGTATCCCCGCGCATCAAGATGACACAGGTAGGGAAACTGTCTATAGCGCCCTAAACCACCAGTCCACCAAGGATCGAGGGAGCGGTAAACCTGGGTACCCGATAGCCCATCGACATAGAAGTCAATGGCATCACCCACAATGTGGCGGCTCTGGGAGGCTCCTCCCACACTGCGGTTGATGGCAGGCGGGCGATACCAGCTAGTGATGCGGAAGGGGCGGCCAATGCGATCGCGTGCCCGCTGAGCCAAAGTTGCGATTCTAACAATGGCGTTGACGGTGGCTTGGTCGGGAGGCATGCGGGAGCCGCCCTGGGTAGCCTCAGCCCAGGTAAAGTTGCCATTGGGCAAAATTGCTGCCGCTAGCTGAATGTTGCTGGGCGTCCAGCGAGCTGGGCGGGCCGGAGCCGGGGGTGGGGTGGGGGCAGGCATTGCGTCGGGAGAGGTGCGCTCAGCTCGCGACATTCGCCTTAGGTCTTCAAAGAGAGACTGTAGGGTGGCAGTGCGGTTGTCTAATCGTCGCCAGAGCTGCACCAGGCGAATTAGAGCCTCTCGCTGCACCTCGGTTTCAGCATAGATCCTGGGAACGCGGGCAATGAAGTCTAACAAAGCCCGATCCACCTGCTGAGCTGCGCTTCTTAGGGCTTCCGGGTTATTGGCATTATTCAACAGAGCATCGGGGTCAACACCCAAAGCGCGAATGGCCGTTGTCCGTGAATCTAGCCTGTTCCAAAGGCGATAGGCTTCAGTTACTGCAAAGCGCTGGTCGCCCAGCCCCCGGTAGAAGGTCGGCAGACGCTGCACAAACGCAATCAGCGCCGGATCGACAATCTGCACATTGGTTTCGGTGGCAAAGGGATCGTTGGTCTCTAGCCACTGAATCGCCTCTTCCCGCGCATCTAGCTGTCGCCAGAGCTGCACCAGGCGGATCAGGGCCTCCCGCTGGTAGGGGTAGCCGCTGTAGTAGCGAGACGCCTGCTGAACAAATTCCACCAGCCGTCGGTCTAGGTCTGCCTCATCTACAACCTCGCCTGTAACGGCTACCCCAAGGGCCGCAGTCACTTCCTCCTGGGTGTTGAGCCTGCGCCAGATCCGGGCTGTCTCTAGCAGGGCTTGGCGCTGAAAGTCAAGGCGGACATAGTTGGGGGGAATGCGCTCAGCAAAGGCCAGCAAATTGCGGTCTAGACCCGCTAAGCTTTGGGGCAGCTGATAGGCTTCGTAATCGGCGGCGATGTCGGCCTGGTAGGCGGCCAGCAGCGCCTGGGCGTTGGAGGGTTCTAGTCTGGCAGCGGCGGTATTGGCCGGGGGTGGGGTGTAGCCTTCGGCAATGCGGTTGATGAAGCGATCGCTATAGCGCCCCTGGGCTGCATTCCACAGATCCGCTCCCTGCCAGCCCTCAGCAATCAGCACATCGGTTAGGCTACGGATCGTATTGGCCGCATACTGGACCTGAGTGGGAAAGCTGTTGACCTGTTCCAGCGCGATGCGGTTAGCAGGGGCAATGCCTAGCCCAGTTTCGCCCTCTGGAAACAGGGGCTGTTTTTGGACAGCGTGTAAGGCTGCCAGGATAGGTTTGTGAATCCCGGTGCGGGCGGCCTCGACGAGGTAGTAGTAGTTGCGCTGGTCGGGGGACAGTGGAGCCATAGCCTTATTTAGTTTGTTCCTCTAGATAAAGCACACAATTGAGGACGTATGCCCGATTTTCATGTACTTTCTAGCCCATTTTTCGCAAAACGGCGATCTAGCTTCCGCCTAGTTGCCTCCGATATGGATGGCACATTGACTTGGCAGGGCGAATTCACCCCTGCTCTCATTCAGGCACTGCAGGACTTACAGACGGTTGGTATTGCTGTAGTCATTGTCACAGGTCGATCGGCAGGCTGGGTGAGCGGTCTAGTGCAGTACTTGCCGGTAGCAGGTGCGATCGCAGAAAACGGGGGCCTTTTCTTTCCCAAGTCTCACCTCGATCCCACCCTACTGGTTGATATTGCCGATCTCACTATCCACCGCCAGCAGCTAGCCCAGATGTTTGAAACTTTGCAGGCTCAGTGGCCGCATCTACAGCCGTCTGGCGATAACCGCTACCGCCTGACAGACTGGACTTTTGATATATCCGGGTTAACCCAGCCTGAGTTAGAGGAAATGGCGCAGATGTGCGATCGCGCTGGCTGGGGCTTTACCTTTAGCACTGTGCAGTGCCACATTAAGCTAGCCCACCAAAGCAAAGCGGCAGCCCTGCTTCAAGTGCTTACCCGCAACTTTCCCGGCATCACGCCAAACGAAGTTGTCACCGTTGGCGATAGCCCCAACGACGAAAGCCTGTTTGATCCCGCAGCCTTTCCCCATTCTGTCGGCGTTGCCAACATCAAGCACTACTGGCAAATCCTGCAGCACCAGCCCGTCTACGTCACTGACAACCCAGAATCCCAAGGATTTTTAGAACTTAGCCAGGCGCTGATGGAAGTTCGTTCTCGTCGCTTGAGAGAGGACTAAGAACAAGCGGCTGACCCACCCGGCCAACCAATTTACTGGCGGCCTCAGCGCTAACAGGTGGGCTAAAAAGATACCCCTGACCCAGCCTGCAGCCGATTGCATCTAGCTGCTCTAGCTGCTCCTGGGTTTCAATGCCTTCAGCGATGGTGCCAATCCCAAGCTGGTTGGCTAGGGCAATAATTGTTTCAGCAATGCCGAGATTTCTTTGGCTATCGCAGAGATTGCTCACAAAGGAACGATCAATTTTGAGATTGTTGACCGGCAGCCGATGAAGATAGCTAAGAGATGAAAAGCCAGTGCCAAAATCATCAATGCTGATTTGAATAGAAAGAGATCTCAGCTGCTCAAGCAAACAGCTGACGGCCTCAACATCCTGCATCAGCATACTTTCTGTAATCTCCAGTGCCAGGCAGTGACCAGGCAGCCCCGTGTCTCCCAAAACGTTTTCTACCAGGGAGAGCAAGTCCGCCTCCCGCAGCTGCTGGACTGATAAATTAACGCTCATCTTAAGAGTGGCCGCCTCAGGAAACTGGCTCTGCCAGCTGGCCATTTGGCGGCAGGCTTCATGCAAAATCCAGCTGCCAAGCGGTACGATCAGGCCGATTTCTTCAGCAATTGGAATAAATTCGGCAGGCGAGACTACGCCCTCCACCGACGGCTGCCACCGAACCAGCGCTTCAAACCCTAAGAGCTCCCCGGTTGAGAGATCAACGATAGGCTGGTAATGTAGCCTAAATTCCTGGTTTTCTAGGGCTCGCCGTAAATCGTTTTCCAGCTTGAGCTGCTTGAGCGCCTGAGTATGCATCTCTGGGTTGAAAATGGCATAGCAGGCTTTTCCCTTAGCTTTAGCGCAATACATGGCAATATCGGCATCTCGCAGCAGATCCAGATTGCACTCATAGTCAGGCGTTCCCATCATGATGCCGATGCTGGCATTGACCACGACTTCCTGCTTTTCTAAGGTTATAGGCGTATTTAGGCAGGTCAAGATTCGTTCAGCGATGCGAATAGCTTCCTGTAGGCCGCTCACTTCTTCTATTAGCAGCACAAACTCGTCACCGCCCACGCGAGCAGCCAGATCAATTGGGCGAATTGTCTTTTCTAGTTTGCGAGCGGTTAACCGCAGCAGCTGATCGCCCGCTAAGTGTCCAAGGCTGTCGTTGATCACCTTGAAGCGATCAAGATCAATAAATAAGATGGCAAAGTGGAAGTCGCTATGGCGTTTGGCCCGCTCTAGAGCTAGGGCTAGCCGTTCCAGCAACAGGCTACGATTTGACAAGCCGGTGAGCCCGTCGTGGGTGGCATCGTACTGAAGCTGCTGCTGAACTCGAATTTTATCGGTAACATCGCGAGAGCTGGTCTGAAAGTAAACAACCTCTCCTATCTCGTTACTAATGACCTTAATCAGGCTCTCCAGCCAAATGTATTGGCCATCTTTTCGGCGGGCCTGGTAAGTAATGGGCGATGGATTGCCCTGCCGCATCATGTGATGAACTTCGAGCTGAATGCGGCGGCGATCGTCTCGGTGCATGAGGGCGTAGGGGGTGCTGCCAATCAACTCCTCAGTTGCAAATCCCAGCAGGGCTTGACAGGACTGGCTGAGATACAGGAAATGCCCGGTTGGCCGATGCAGGCAGATTAAATCTCGGGTGTTTTCGGCCAGCAGGCGGAATCGGCCTTCACTTTCTTTGAGCGCTGCTTCTCCCCGCTGCCGCTCTAGCTCTGCTGCGGCCCGAATGGCAAAGACCTGCAGTAGGGCGGTATAGCGGTCGGGGCTATCGAGGGCCTTGCTGCTGACAATACAAAGCGTGCCAAGGACTTCGCCGACAACGTTGGTAATCGCAACGCCAAAATAGCCCTGCGCCTGGAGGCTGGTCAGGTATTCGTTGTCTGGAAACTGCTCTGCCACATTGTTGCTGAAGCAGTAAATGCCTTCATTCAAGATGACATGGCAGGGGGTATTGTCAGGCCGGTAGGTGATGTTGGGCTGGAACTGCCCTTGGGACCAAAAAGACAGAGTTCGTAGCTCTTCGCCAATTCGCTCGGCAATAAACACATGATCGACATCAAGCACCTCGGATAGGCGCTGAGCCAGGGTGGAGAAGAAGTCTTGGCCGGTGGTTGAGGCGGTACTTTCTATCAGCGTTTTGAGAATGGCTTCGGAGTATTTGCGCTCAGTAATGTCTCGCTTGATTACGGCATAGCGATAGACCTGACCAGCTTCATCCCGGATGGGAAAAGCGCGATCCCAAATCCAGCGAACGGAGCCATCAGGTAAAACCAGCCTATACTCTTCGTTTAGGAAGCCCTCTCCCCGATACTGGGCCTGCATTTTCAGCGTGACGCGTCCCTGGTCTTGGGGGTGGATCAGCCTGAGCCACGCCTGTGGGTCTTGAGCTGTTTCGCCAGTGGTGATTTCTTGGTGGAGCTTGGCATAGCCGGGGTTGAAGTAAATCACTTCACCTGTGTTGACCGCCTTAAGCAGCAGCGCATCTTGAATGTTGTCAACAATTTGGCGCAGCTGCTCCTCGCTGCGCTGTAGAGATTTGTCTTTGCGATCGCTCAGCTCAAGCTGTCTTTGCAGCTCGTGATTGGCCTGTTTTAGCGCCTGTTCCTGGCTAACTAGATTGGCCACCATCTGGTGCAGCGCTTGGGACAGCTGAGCGGTCTCGGTTTTGCCTGTCAACACAGGAATCGAAGCGGTGCGATTGCCCTGACGAATCTGATCGGCGGCAGTTGCGATTTTCAGTAGCGGGTTGGTGATGCGGGCCGCAACCAGCCAGCCCAGCAGGGCAAAGCCCCCGCCCAAAAAGAAGCCGCCCCCCAAAATTTGCCAATAAAGAGCCTGCGCAGGAGCAAAGGCCGTGTCGGTTTGCTCTCGCACTAAAATAATCCAGCCCAGCCCAGGGTAGCTGTCGTAGCCCTGGGACTGCACAAACCCGGTCAGGTAAGCTTTGCCATCGGGCCATTCCTCTACAACATAGCCACTTTGCTGGGACTGGGCCAAGCGCAAGCTGTCTAGAGATAGTTCCTGATCCTGCCAAGGGGCAGGCCCCAACAGCACTGTGCCGGTAGGCGAGAGGATAAATACCTCTTTGTTGCCGCCCACTTGCTCGACCAGAGAGGCTTCGACCGCTTCGACCCAGTTCCAACTTAGGTGTGCGCCCAAAACTCCTTGCCACTCGCCCTGGGCGTTGGTTACTGGGGTTGAAACATCGACAAAGCGAAGGGGCTCCCCATTAGGGTTGGGGGGCAGCAGCTTGGCCAGCAGCAGTGCTTCATGAACATCCCCGACAAAGGAGGCCTGCTGTGCGTTGATAAACCAGGGTCGCTCGGCTACGTTTTTGCCCTGTAAAATCCCCTGGGTGCTGGCCCGAACGATGCCCTGGGTATCCGCAAAGCCAATCCAGGAATAGCTGGGGTAGGTGGTTTGTAGGGTGTCTAGCAGGGCCTGCTGTTGGGCAACTGGGGTCTGCGAATTGCGGAATGGCTCTAGCCCGGCGATGATCTGAATTTCGCGGTAGCGCTCGAACATACTGACTTCTAGCTGGTCTGACATCTGGTCTGCCAGATGGTTCAGCTCCCTGCCAATGTCTTGTTCAATCCGGTTTTGGGCTAGAGTCCCTGCGGCTGCCCCTAGAACTAGGGCTGACAGGAAGATTGTTCCGCCGAACCCTAATCCCAACCTTACCCCAAGGCTCAGGTTCGCTAGGAATTTGTTGAATCGAGTCACTGAAGTATTTGTTACAGCAGAGAATGGTTTAAGTGTGCCCATTGGGCAGCTCAGCCGTCACGGGCGGAATCTGTAATCATGCTGTATTCGAGCAAACAGACGGTTCTGCATGCATGAACGGAGCCAGCCCAAAGGTTTGGGCCCTCTGGGTTAGCTTGGCTAAATTTTATTGGAGAGTAGCTGGAGCTATTGGAGATGCGATCGCACCTCACCTGCCGTTACTCAGCTCTACTCGTACAGGCCGATGCTGTTGCTGCCCAAGGAAATGCCGTACTTACCATAAAAATCTTGACCAAGCAGGCCTACATCGCCCCCAATAGCCACCAGTACGGCTTCCTTGCGCAGGCCGCCTGCCTCAATCGCGTCTACGTAGCCGATGGGAAGGGAGACCTGACTACCGTCGGCAATGGTGGCTATTGTCTCGCCAACAATGACCACGCCCAAGGCATTGGCCATCTCTGCCGTAATTAAGGTGCCGGTCGCCCCAGTATCAAAGAGCATAGAGAACTGTTGTTTGCCCTTCTGCCCGGAAAAAGTGACGGGAACCACCGGGGTGCCGCCTCGCCGTTCCACAATTGGAATTTGCGCGACCAAGCCGCTGCTGTCTTTAGCGGGAGTGGCGCTAGCGGCAGCTCGGGGCACTCCATTGACCCGTTGCTGGGCTGAGGCCAGATTTTGCTGATACTCTTTGATCTTGGTTTGCGCAGTGGCGTAGTTAGGATCGCTGGCAGGCACTTTCTGCATTAGGCTAAGGGCCTGCTCCCAGCGACTGGTGGCTAGCTTCCAATCATCTGGAGACTGGGCTGACTTGCCAATATTGACGGCGCTGGTGGCTCGGTTGACGCCCTCTCGAAAATAGCTCTGTGAAGGGGCAGCAGGAGCATCTGCAGCGGGGGCTGTAGAAACTTCAGTTGCAGCTGGCGCAGGTGCAGCGGGAGTAGGTGCGGGCGCAGCCGCTGCTGGGGTTGGCACAGTAGAGCTCTCTAGGGCTACTTTGCTACCGCAGCCGCTGGCGACGGTCAGGCTGCTAATCGCTACAATCATTGCTGTATATGAACGCCAGTGCATAGTTTTCCTGTGTTTATCTGCGTCCGATGACCTAGGCTACCCTAATCATGCCCCGAGGCTATAGGATAGTAGCGCTCGTGGAGCAGTTTCAAAATAGTTTCACCAATTCTTCAAGGTCGAGTATGGCGCTTTCGGAAGCTCAGCCAGCATTACTGGTATTAGCAGATGGTTCGATTTACCGGGGCTGGTCCTTTGGAGCAGCGGGAACGGTTATGGGAGAAGTGGTCTTCAATACAGGTATGACTGGCTACCAGGAAGTTATGACCGATCCCAGCTACTGCGGTCAAATTGTAGCGTTTACCTATCCTGAGTTAGGCAATACCGGAGTCAATCCAGAAGACGAAGAATCTGCTCGGCCTTCTATCAGAGGTGCGATCGCTCGTAACGTGTGCTCCCAACCCAGCAACTGGCGTGCTACTCAATCCCTGCCCGAATACCTGAAGCACCACAAGGTTCCCGGCATCTACGGCATTGATACCCGTGCGCTAACGCGCAAGCTGCGGACAGTCGGCGCGATGAACGGGGCCATTTCGACTGAAGTGCTCGACCCCGAGGAGCTACTGCGCCAACTTCAGGCTGCACCCAGTATGGAAGGCCTGAACCTGGTGCGTGAAGTGTCCACCCGTGAGGTCTATGAGTGGACCGAGGGCACCGATCCGAGTTGGGAGTTTGGCGCAGAGCCTAGAGACGACAGCAAACCTCTACTAACTGTTGTAGCGATTGATTTTGGCATTAAGCGCAATATTCTGCGGCGGCTGGTTAGCTACGGCTGTCGAGTCATTGTGGTACCTCTAGATACGTCGGTTGAGACCATCTTGAGCTACCAGCCTGACGGCATTTTTCTGTCTAATGGGCCAGGTGACCCGGCTGCGGTGGTCGAAGCCCCGCCTCTGGTACAGGCCCTACTGCAGCAGCAGCTCCCCACCTTCGGTATTTGCATGGGTCACCAAATTCTGGGTCTGTCTCTGGGCGCGTCTACCTTTAAGCTCAAGTTTGGCCACCGAGGGCTAAATCAACCCTGTGGCCTAAGCGAACGGATAGAAATCACCAGCCAAAACCACGGCTTTGCCCTAGATGCGGATTCGGTTCCGATCGAATCGGTAGCCATCACTCATCTGAACTTGAACGATCGCACCGTAGCCGGAATCCAGCACAAAAAGCTGCCGATTTTTTCAGTGCAGTACCACCCAGAGGCTAGCCCTGGCCCCCACGATGCCGACTACCTCTTCCAAAAATTTGTAGAGTCGATGCGGGACAGTCAGCCCAGCAGCGTTGTGGCTTAAGGAGGCACCTGGGCCAACCCTCGCCAGAATGATTCTGTAAAGGTCAGATTCTGTTAGAAGAGGGATACAGCGCTGAGGAGATGTGGAGAGATGTTATAAGCAGTTGCCAACCGCTTGAAGTTGGTATAATCCTGACCTATACTAAACCGTCCATTTGGAGCATTCTGTGAGGAGGTTCTTATAGCTGAGCCACTGACCCTGACTGTAAGCTTGCGAGGCACCCGAGATGTCAGGGCAAATTGTCAAATTTTCCGCCTCACGGGTCTTCTAGACGCGTTTTCAGAGCCGACCTTTCGGAAGGTGATGAACAAATTCGTTGAGGAAGGCCCTCGCAATATCATCCTTGACCTGTCTGCAATTGATTTTGTTGACAGCTCTGGTTTAGGTGCCCTCGTGCAGCTGGTGAAGAAGGCCAAAACCGAAGGCGGTTCTGTCCAGGTGGTCACCAATGCTCGCGTCACTCAAACGGTCAAGCTGGTACGATTGGAGCAGTTTCTCTCATTGCGGGATTCTGTGGATGATGCGATCGCAGCCGTTGAGTAGCCTCCTAAGGCGTCATTGCGATGTCTAAAGGAAGCAGCGATGCTTCCGAGGACGCTGAGAAGGTTGGCCTGAGCCTACAAGTGCTCGTTCGTTTGAGGGATATTTTGTTGGAACCCGGTTCTCCAATGTCCCTCTCGAATGGTCAAGTGCAGGCTCTGTCGCCGATTGCGCTAGCCTATATCGGAGATGCGGTCTATGAACTGTTTGTTCGGGGCTTTTTTCTAACCCCCCCTTGCCGAATTCAGGCATACCATCAGAAAGTTGTTAGTCAGGTGAGGGCTGAGCAGCAATCCCATCAACTGTCTAAGCTCACCCCCTATCTAACAGCGGATGAGCAAGACATTTTAAGAAAAGGGCGTAATGCGTCTCCTCGGGGGCCTCGGCGCATCGATCCCCAAATTTATCAGCAGGCCACCGGCTTCGAGGCCCTGATTGGGTATCTCTACCTCACCGATCCCCATCGTCTAACAGAGTTATTCAGCTATGTCGATCTGACATTGACAGATAGCCTGTAGTTGACCCTGTGCCTTGGGCGGCATGTTGCTTCTCCGGCTTTCTGTCCCCAACCTGTGGCCTTACGCTCTTCAATTTAGTCGGGTGAATTGTTAGAGTGGGTCAGTAGAGCCCATAGATAGAAACAGCCAACCAGGGACTGTTAAATCCTGGCTAACCCTATTTTCCCAGCCTCTATTTTCTAGCCTGTCGTCGGGCTGCGCACATTCGCAACCCGAACATCATCTTTTTCGGTCTTTTTTTGAGGGAGCTCCATGCCATCTCCGAAACCTACACCCCGCCCTAAGAAATCTGCTGATCGTCCTCAAAAAGGGCGGCCCTATCGGGGATCAGCTTCCTCTAGCGCTAAAGGCCCCTCTAAAGGTCCTTCTAAAGGCTCTGCTGGTCCCTCTAAAGGTCCCTCCAAAGGCCCTCGCAAAAGCCCGTCTTACCAAGGCAGGCCTGCTAAGCGCGTCATCAGAGCTCCTAAACCTGTCCTAGCGGCCCAGCCCACTGCTCCCGAGTCGGCTGCGCCTGCTTCTGCAGATGTTGTAGAAGAGTCCCCGGATCTGATCTATGGTCGCCATGCCGTCGAAGCCGCTATTACCAACCAGCGACCCCTCAACCGGGTTTGGATCAACGAGCGACTGCGCTATGATCCCCGATTTTTGACGCTCCTAGAGGCTGCCAAGGCAAATGGAGCCGTGATCGACGAAGTGGACGTGCGCCGCCTCAACCAAATCACAGAGGGTGCTAACCACCAAGGCATTGCCGCTCAAGCTTCTTCCTACGACTACAAAGATTTGGAAGATTTAATTGAGCAGGCCAAAGCTAGAAAAGACATTAGGATTCCGGTGCTCGTGGCAGCGGATAGCATTACTGATCCCCATAATCTAGGGGCGATTATTCGCACAGCCGAAGCACTAGGGGGTCAGGGGATCATCATTCCGCAGCGGCGAGCAGCAGGCATCACATCGACTGTATCTAAGGTCGCAGCCGGAGCGCTAGAAACGCTCCCCGTCGCGCGCGTGGTTAACCTAAAGCGAGCTTTAGAAGCCCTCAAAAATGCTGGCTTTTGGATTTATGGGCTGTCTTCAGAGGCCAGTCAGCCCCTGCACAATGTGGCCTTTGATCGGCCTACGGTGCTGGTTGTGGGAGCTGAAGGAGACGGCCTCAGCCTGACTGTACAGCAATCCTGTGATGAGCTAATATCGATTCCGTTGCGGGGTGCAACTCCTAGCCTGAATGCATCCGTTGCTACAGGCATGGCGCTGTATGAGGTTTATCGTCAGCAGTGGGTAAATCAACTTCAGATCACCTCTTTGCAAAACAAAAGTAAAGAAGTATAACAATACTGAGAAGCGCAGGAAGTTTTTTCTGAGTCAGCACAGGTAGATAGGCAGAAGCTATGAGCAACCCCCTTAGTCGTTTACTCGATAACCTGTTCGGTTTTGGCAAAGCCTGGTGGATTGAGATCAAAACTGAGTCCCCCAACTGCACCTATTTTTTCGGCCCTTTCAACGAGAAGGCTGAGGCTCAAACTGCTCAAGCTGGCTATATCGAAGATCTCGAGCAGGAAGGTGCCCAGCGAATTAGAATCGACATCCGGCGCTGTGCCCGACCGGAAGAGTTAACCATTGACAACAGTGAGGACTATCGAAGGGGGTTCTCCCCTGCTTTTTCTGGTCAATCTTAACCCAGCCCTCTTAAAATCCTGGCTTCGTACTGTGCTGCCACTGCGAGTAGTTAGAGACGTCACTAATGACGTCTCTAACTGCTGCTTGGGGTCTGTCGCTGCTTAAGCAAAGGTCTGGCCTAACCAATGGTCAATGTCACCGAGAACCCGATCGGGTATTTCCCAGGGGAATAGGTGGGCAACATTGGTGTACTCGTGGCTCTGGCAATTTTGAAAATGCTGAGCCGTCTCCCGACTGGATTCGGGTGTGATGTGGCGATCGCATTCGCCCCAGAGCATTAGTGAGGGGGTTGGCAACTGTGCGATCGCATCTAGACGGTTGTAGCGCTGCTGTAGAGCCTGGTTGAGCGCCCGGTGAGCATGGGGTGACGTTTGCAGATAGGCTGGCAGTGCGTCTGACGCTAGCCGCTGATAGGCAGCTGGGGTGTGCTGCTGAATCAGGTGGCGGTAAAGGGAGCGCTTGCCAAAGGTTTCAATTACCCAGTTCTGGCCGGGCTGCACTCGGTTTAAGATCGAGGCAACTCCGGTGTACAGGTTGTCCTGCCAGGAAATAGGTGGATGGTTGCCCCAGGGTCGAGCTGCCGTTGCTACCAAGATTAGCCCCTTAACCCGCTCTGGCTGGCGCAGCGCCAACTCCATTGCCAAAATGCCTCCTAATGACCAACCTAGAACTAGGCACTCAGCAATGCCCTCTTCATCAAGCAGCTGGGTTAGATCGTTTAAGTGATCGGTCATGGCAAAGGCTTCATGGGCACGGCTCTGTCCATAGCCGCGCAGATCAGGGGCCAGCGTGCAGTAGCGGCGAGACAGGTGATCGGTAAAAACCGTCATGCTCTGGGCAGAACCCGGATGGCCGTGGAGACAAAGAATAGGAAACCCCTGCCCCTGAACTTTTACGTGGAGACGCATGCAACGAAATCCTATAGAGGGTGATACCCGTTCTCTTGCTCAAAACTACAGACACTGCACTAGGCACAGGCCCTGTACCCCTACCAGGGATCATCTGCAGCTAGATAGGGGAAATCGGTATGAGGGTGGCGAGGACACTCCTCAACAAGCGCCCTCGCCCAAGTTTTGAGCAGATTTGGTTGGAATGGCTCGTTCTGGCAAACGTTTCAGTCTAACTGTCTTGCTTCTCAAAGGTTAGAGATGCTGAGTTCATGCAGTAGCGCTTGCCGGTAGGGGCTGGGCCATCATTAAAGACGTGGCCTAGGTGGGCATCGCAAGCGGCACAGAGTGCTTCGGTACGAACCATGAAATGGCTGAAATCAGTTTTGACGGCCACATTTTCAGGATTTTTGGGAGCCCAGAAGCTGGGCCAGCCGGTGCCCGAGTCGAACTTGGTGTCGGAGCTAAACAGCTCGGTACCGCAGCAGACGCACTTGTAGGTGCCCTTGGCCTTATTGTCGTGGAGTTCTCCAGTAAAGGCGCGTTCTGTGCCCTTTTTGCGGGTGACCTGGTACTGCTCTGGGGTCAGCTGCTGCTGCCACTCTGCCTCAGTTTTTTGAATCTTCTCAACCATATCGAATCCTGTTGGAACTTGAAGTTGTGTGGGGTGCTCACCCCTGCTAAAAATAGCAAAGGCAATTCCTACTCTTAACGTAACGTAATGTCGGTACGAGTACGGGCGGAAATTCCAGGGGGTTAGCCGAACTGGGCCATTTAAGAACCGGCCCCACGATTTGTTGTACCCGTAAGCTTGTTGTACCTATAAACGCTTCTTTTGAGCCATCAGCACTACCGAAGAGCGAGCCCCAACTGGATAGGCAGTCCCGTCGAACATGGGGGCATGCTCTAAGTCACAGAAGTCTCGGGGGCTAGCTACTGCCGTGTCAACAATGCGATACCAGCGCTGGTTAGGCTCTAGGTCAGGCAGTTCGAAGATCAGTGGCTCCCAGTAAGCGTTGAGCATAATGTGCAGCTCCTCATTAGCCGCTGGATGGCGCAGGGTGAAGGCCAGACTATGGGAATTTTCCGACCAATCTGGCTGCTTGAGCTGAGTGCCATGCCAAACCACGTGGGGTCTGTGATCCCAAATGTCGGTAACGGTTAACACCCGCTCTACCTGAAGCGTTTTCAATTTCTGAGTCAGCCTAATCAGCCCCTGGGTAAAGCGCAGCAGATTAGCCTCTTTTTCAACAGCATCCCAGTTGAACCAGCTCAATTCATTGTCCTGGCAGTAGGCGTTGTTGTTGCCGAGCTGGGTGTGACGCACCTCATCGCCCATCAGCAGCATCGGTGTGCCTTGGGAGAAAAATACCAGGGTCAGGAGATTCTTGATTTGCCGTAGCCGCAGCTTTTCAATTTCGGGGTTGTCGGTTGGCCCTTCGTAGCCGCAGTTCCAGCTATGGTTGTCGTTAGTGCCGTCGCGGCAGTGCTCTCCGTTGGCCTCGTTGTGCTTGCGGTTGTAGGAAACCAGATCGTTTAGAGTAAAGCCGTCGTGGCAGGTGACAAAGTGAATGCTGCGGTCTGGCTCTCGGTCAGGAGAAGGGTAGATGTCGGGGCTGCCCAAAATGCGATCGGCTAGTTCTGGAACCGCTCCCCTGTCGCCTTTGACAAACCGCCGCACGTGGTCCCGGTAAGGGCCGTTCCATTCGGCAAAGCGATCGCCAATAAAACTGCCTACCTGGTACAGTCCGGCAGCATCCCAGGCTTCGGCAATCATCTTGGTGCCCGCTAAAATCGGGTCTGACTCGATGCTCCAGAGAATCGGGGGATCATCGACGGGATGGCCATACATATCTCGCGCCAGCACCGAGGCTAGGTCAAAACGGAAGCCATCTACGTGCATCTCCGAGACCCAGTAGCGCAGGCTGTCGATAATCATTCGGCCTACTACCGCATGATTGGCTTTGACGCTATTACCGCAGCCGCTGAAGTTGGCGTAGTAGGCCGGATTTTTGGCGTCCAGAATGTAGTAGGTGTGGTTGTCTAACCCTCTAAAGGACAGGGTTGGCCCTTCATGGTTGCCTTCGGCAGTGTGGTTAAACACCACGTCTAGGATGACTTCGATGCCTGCTTTGTGCAGGGCTTTGACCATATCCCGAAACTCATCGACGGGCCCTAGGGGGTCTTGGCGGGAGCTGTAGGCTCGGTGGGGTGCAAAAAAGGCCAGGGTGCTGTAGCCCCAGTAGTTTTCCAGGCCGGGGCGAGCATCTTGGCGGTCGAACTGGTGAATCGGCAGCAGCTCGACGGCGGTGATACCGAGGGCTTGGAGGTAGGGAATTTTCTCGATCACACCAGCATATGTACCTCGGGTATGGTCGGGCAGACCGGAGTTGGGGTGGCGAGTAAAGCCCCCGACATGCATTTCGTAGATAATGCTGGAGGCGAAGGGCAGGCGCAGCGGTCGGTCGCCTTCCCAGTCGTAGGTGCGGTTGTCGACGACAACACTCCGGAGGGCCTGAGGGCTGTTGTCTTGCGCGTAGGCGATGGCGGCTTCGCGGTCGTAGAGGGCTTCGCCTGCGATCGCACGGGCATAGGGGTCAAATAAAACCTTGGTCGGGTCAAACCGATATCCCTGATCGGGAGCATAGGGGCCGTGGGCACGATAGGCGTAAACCTGGCCTGCCTTAAGCCCTGGCACTAGCGCATGCCAGTACTGAAAGGTTCGATTCCAGCGCGGGTCGAGGGAAATGGTGCGGGCCGGATAGGGATCTTCGGGGCCGTCAAACAGCAGCAGGTCCATGCCCGTTGCATGCTTGGAATAGATACAGAAATTTACGCCAATCGCGTAGACAGTCGCACCCAGCGGATAGCTCTGCCCTGGCAGTACCTTCAAAGTCATCAGTCTCTCTGGGATCGGTAGGGGATGTGTGTGGCCAGTCAAACTTAGGTGCTGCGTTTTTCAGAACTGTGCAAATGATTCCCCTATTTATCTGGGCTCAGCCCCTGCTTGATAGGGCATTCACTGTCTATCTCAATTTAAAGATAGGGGAGATATCAAATTCTAAGCCGACAGATGCAGCTACCTAGGGAAAGATCTTTAATCTTTAGAACTTGCAAGATTTTCGCTATACCCCGCTGACATCGTGCCTTCCTCAAGAGCTTTTCTCAGCCATTGCTTAGGTTTGGTTGTCACACTAGAGAAAGCCCCATTTAGATCTCAATTGTCTGCTGATATGCTTCTGGGAACTCCCAAAGCGCTTGAGTCCCCTAATCTATCGCTGCCATTAATGAACCGCATTGACTACCTGCGCATTAGCCTGATCGATCGCTGCAACTTTCAATGCCAGTACTGTATGCCAGAGGGCTCGGAAATTGAATATGTGCTGCGGCAAAACTGGCTGACCCGTGATGAAATCCGGGTGCTGCTGCAGGAGGTCTTTATCCCCCTGGGCTTTACCCGCTTTCGGCTGACGGGCGGTGAACCGCTGCTGCGCCCTGATGTGGTGGAGATTGTGCAAGACATTGCGACGCTGCCCCAGACCGAAGACCTGGCTATGACCACCAACGCTTTTCGGTTAGCAACCCTAGCCCAGCCTCTTTGGGATGCCGGACTGCGGCGCATTAACATTAGCCTAGACTCGCTAGACCCGCAGATCTTTCAGGAGATTGTAGGCGGTAAGGGACGGCTGCGTTGGCATGAGGTTTGGGCTGGAATTCAAGCGGCTCATCAGGTGGGCTTTTCGCCTCTCAAGCTGAATGTGGTGGTTATCCCTGGCGTGAATGACCATGAGGTGTTGGATCTAGCAGCTTTGAGCTTAGAGCGGGAATGGCACGTCCGGTTTATTGAGTTTATGCCCATCGGCAATGGTGACCTGTTCCAGAATCGGGGGTGGGTGTCTTCGGAAGAACTGCGCCAGCGAATTCGCGATCGCTGGGGTCTGGCCGAATCAACTGTGCGCGGCAATGGCCCTGCCGATGTGTTTCAGATTCCGGGGGCGAAGGGGACGCTGGGATTTATTAGTCAGATGTCGGAGTGTTTTTGCGATCGCTGCAACCGCATGCGCCTCTCTGCTGATGGCTGGCTGCGCCCCTGCCTGCTCAACGAAACCGGCCAAATTGACCTAAGAACGCTACTGCGCGACGGCAAGCCCCTGACTTACTTGCGCGATCAGGTTGCCGAACTGCTGGCTGCCAAACCCGAAATCAATTACAAAATGCGCGATTCTGGCACTACTGGGGCCTACAGTCGCACTATGTCTCAGATCGGCGGATAGGTTACCTGGTGGAAGCCTGGAAGATATCATAGTACCTACAGCAAAGTGCTACGCGCCCAGCTTACTGAGGGTAGAGGCTATGTCTGTTGCCGCCAAACTGATGACCCTGCAAGACTACCTCAACTATGACGACGGCACCGACACCCGCTATGAATTGGTGGATGGGGAACTGATCGCCATGCCGCCAGAAAGTGACTTAAACAATCAAATCGCCTCCTTTTTATTTGCTGCGTTTCTACAGAGCGGCATTCCCTACTACCGCTTGAGAATTGGGGCACAGATTGCTGTGAGTGGAGCAAGGGCAACGGCACGGCAGCCCGATCTGGTAGTTTTATCTGAAGAAGCGGCGGCAGCGCTAGAGGGCGCAACCCGATGTGTGATCACTCACGATATGCCGCCTCCGCTGTTGGTGGTTGAAGTGGTCAGCCCTCAGCAGGGGAATCGAGATTATCGCCACAAGCGTACTGAGTATGCTGGACGGCGCATTTCCGAATATTGGATAGTGGATCCGATTGCTCAGAAGGTCACTGTCTTTGAGTGGGTGGATGGCCTGTATGAGGAGCAGGTTTTTCAGGGCGAACAGGTGATTGTGTCGCCCCGGTTTGCTGATTTGGAGCTTGTAACTGCTAGGGTTTTGGCCGCAGGGCGGTGAACGAGCGCGATTTGCGTCAGAACATTTAGGATGGCTCGTCGCCTAGGATGGGGCGACCTACATAAAGAGCAAGGAATTCTTTAGCTGCGTCGGGGTTAAGGTTTTCTAAGGCATTGAAAATTTGGATGACAGACTCCGCTGAGGGATCTGTGATTTCGTTAAACCATTGATACACGGTGGAACGGTTGATGCCCATTGTCACCGCTAGGCGGTTTTGACTGATGCTATAGGTTTCGAGCACCGTCCTGAGTGCTTTTCCGGCTTTTCCCATGCCTCTCATCGTGTCAGAGAGAGATCACCAAGTAAATGTTTGTATTTGCAAACAGAGATTGAGGTGATAATGTTTGTAATTGCAAACAGAAAGAGATGCAAAGGGAGTGCAGTATGGCAGAGCAACAACCCGAGCGGCCAGATGCTTTATCGATAGAAATGATGATCAATAACCTGCTGAGGTCTGAAAAAAGGGCAAACCGAATGATTTTGATCGGTGCACCAAATTGGGTCAGAGGGATTATTCGTCTGCTTCATATTTCCAGGATCGCCGAGGTGAAGGATTGGTCACGATTAATGCAAACTCGCAATCCAAATGAGGTAATTAGCCTGATGCATCGGCCTAGAGCAGACGAATAAAGGGGTTGGGCTATCCATGCTTTCAAAGGTTGACGCGGTAGTGGGTAGCTTCAGCTCATGAAAGAGAAGCCTCACTGACCGAGCACCGCAGCTATCACCGCATCCCGGTCAGCCGGAGCCAACGCAACGCTAATTGAAGTAACAAGCATTTTCAATTTTACCTTGAAGCCGATGGCGGGATTTGAACCCGCGACCGCTCGATTACGAATCGAGTGCTCTACCACTGAGCCACATCGGCAACCTTTTCGGTCAACTAGTATAACAGCCTTACCCGCTCACTTCCTGAGAGAATAGAGGAAATTTGTTTTTACTAACCCATGAGCGAACCCTCCTCTCCGAAAAGACGGCCTCCTGAAAACATTAACCCAGAAAAATATGCTCGGTTGAGGGCTGAAGCAAAAAATCCTTATAAGGGGCTGCGACAGTTTGTATACGGGACGGTGGGGGCTTCAGGCGCAATTGGGGCCTTTGTTTTTTTGACGCAAATCTTGGCCGGACGAGAGGTAGGGGCGGCATTACCCAATTTTTTGCTGCAGGTTGGGATTGTCGCTGGGGTGATTGTTTTGTTTAAATGGGAAAACCGCGATCGCAAGCCTTAGAATCTAGATAGAGCAGAAAAGCTCAGAGCAATTCCCGTGGGCATCCGCATCTACCTACCTGCCCTCAATCCAGTGTTAAAGTTGGGCGTGTAAGCGGTAGTCACCTTAGGGTCATTGCCAATTGACCATTTTGCAGCAAAGCCAAATTCAGACTACGACCGACCGTGAAGCGTTAAAGCAAGTTCTGGTCTGGTTCGATCAGTTTCAAGAGCCCTCTGTCCCTCATGACGTGTGGCTACAGTGTCAGCTAGCCTTGATTGAGGGACTGACTAACGTCATTCGCCATGCCCACCAGGGGCTATCCGAAGAAACCCCGATCCAAATAGAGGTTACGCTCTCCCCCCAAGTAGTGGATATCCGGATTTGGGACCAAGGCCCTGGGTTTGACCTAGATACTGTCCTGGAGGGCAAGCTGGCAACAACGACCCCCGACTCTGAAGGGGGGCGGGGATTGAGAATTATGCATAAAGTTGCTGACACTCTCGACTACCAGCCCACATCCGATCAGCGCAACTGTCTCCATATTCAAAAACGCTATTGATCTAAGCGGCTGTTTTCCTGCGGGCGGGCATTTTCCTTTCGCCTTGCTCAATCCGGGCTTAGCATAGGGAAAACCTAATCGATGGAGTTGCTGCTCCTATGCTGGTTAACTGGACGTCTTTCAATCCCTGGCTGGTGGCAGTTTTGCTAAATTCGCTGCTGCTAGGGCTGGCCTGGCTATTGCCCAAGAAACTGCTAACGCCAGCAGGCTACGGTCATGCCTGGGTGCTGGGGGTGTTGATTTGGGGCTGCTTGGGCTGGCGGGGATATGCGGTGGTGATGGTTTACTTTTTGGTGGGGTCGGCAGTCACTCGAATTGGCATGGCCCAAAAAGAAGCGGCTGGGATTGCCGAAAAGCGCTCGGGTCAGCGAGGGCCAGAAAATGTTTGGGGCTCGGCCCTGACCGGCACGCTATGTGCGCTAGGCATTTTGCTGCTGGCGCTAAGGAATGGAGATAGCCAACAGTCGCTCTGGGTAAGCCTTTTGAGCGTGGGCTATGTGGCCAGCTTCTGCACTAAATTGGCCGATACTACGGCCTCTGAAGTGGGCAAGGCCTACGGCCAGCGAACTTATTTAATTACGACTCTAAAGCCTGTGCCTGCTGGGACAGAAGGGGCGGTTAGCCTAGAGGGCACTTTGGCTGGGGTTGCTGCTGCCGCTGTTATGGCGCTGCTAGGCTGGGGTCTAGGCTTGATGCCGCCAATAGCGATTGCCCTGTGTCTGGTTGCGGCTTTCATTGCAACTAATCTAGAAAGCTTAATCGGGGCTACGCTCCAAACTGAGTGGGATTGGTTGACCAATGAGTGGGTGAATGTCATCAATACCTTGCTGGGAGCCGCCATTGCGATCGCATTAGGAGCACTCGTCCTGCCAATGGGACTATGAGCTTTTACAGACTATGGCAGCGCTTGAGAGATCTGACCATTAACCTGTGAATTGCCGCCATCAATTTTCTGCAAAGTCCCTAAAATTCCATTTCCGTAGGACCGCTGTCGATGCCAGCAGAAAACTAGGCTCAAATGGACATAGAGTATCTAACGGCACTAGGGGCTAGCGCCTCCAAGTGCGCTGTTGTTTCAGGGCGTCTACTCTCGGCTCTGACCTAGGGGCTGAGCAAAAACAAACACACTATGAAAACCAGAGATCAGAGACTGCTGTGCTCATCTCGACTGCTGTCTTTATTGGGATTGGTTTGTCTGTTGAGTCTGCTGCTGCAGGCAATTTCAGGAGAAGCTGCTGTCAATTTAAGCAAACGGCGAGATGAATTTCCAGGGCGGCGACAGGGCGGAGGGACTCACTGGCTCTCCCCCACAGCTACCTCTGAATCTTGCTAACGTATCTTGCTGATGAGGGCTTAAATCTCTTTTCAGAGAAAAGTTCACCGCACGGCTCGCCACAGACCCAATTCTTCTGCCGTTTGATGAGCCCAGGCGTGTAACATAGCGTTATATTCTTTAATGGTTTGAGCGGGAGCGCGTTGAGTAATGCCTGATGCTGCCTGGTTAACCCCCAGCCACTTTGTGATGCTGGCGCTGTTGCTGGGGTTTGCGATCGCACATAGCGGCCTAGCAGCCCTGCGACCCCGAGGAGAAGCCCTAATAGGCCCCCGCCTCTACCGGGTACTGTTTGCCCTAGTCAGCATTCCCTTTGCCGTTACCCTGATTGTTTACTTCATCAGCCACCGCTACGATGGGCTGCGCTTATGGAATGCCCAAGGTGTACCTGGCATGCAGTCGCTGGTTTGGGGGCTGTCAGCGGTTTCATTCTTTTTCCTCTACCCAGCTACCTTCAACCTGTTAGAGGTAGCGGCCATTGAGAAGCCTCAGGTCCACCTCTATGAAACTGGCATTATCCGGATCTGTCGCCACCCTCAGATGGTAGGCCAGGTAATCTGGTGCGTGGCCCATACCGTCTGGCTGGGCACAACGTTCACGCTAGTGACGTCCCTAGGGCTGGTGGCTCACCATTTGTTTGCCGTGTGGCACGGCGATCGCCGCTGGCATGCCCGTTACGGTGAAGCCTTTGAAGCTGTCAAGGCCCGCACCTCCATTATTCCTTTCTGGGCAATTGTGCAGGGAAAACAGCAGATCAAGTGGCAGGAGTTTCTGCGGCCCTCCTATCTGGGAGTAAGCGCATTTGTCCTCGGTTTCTGGTGGGCTCATCCGGCCTTAGTTTCCTGGGCTCAGCAGTTTCGCTAGGAGGCGCTGAGGGACAACGGAAACTCAGAGAATCTGGGGTTCTTCTCAAACAGCCTTTGAGCCTTTTGTTGCTTTTCAACTGTTTTTGGGTAGCCGTAGAATTTTAGCTTTGAAGGTAGATTGTTCGGCAAACCAGTGTGATTCTGATCACTCCTAGAGGCTGAACTTGAGTGATCCCAAGGATTACTTTTGATATTGCCTCTGCTCCAACCAGAAGCTCATCCATAAATTTTGCCAGGAGTGAATAGATTGACTTAACTAAGGGGGCAACTGTCTTAAGGATTACCTTAAGGAGAATCAGTAAGAAACAGCTGAAAACTAAGCAGCAAGTTGTTTCTAGCAGCAGCGGCTGAATGCTCAGAGCGTACGAGCCGAGCAAAATATTTTCGCATCCCTCTTAAGACAGAGCTGAGTAAGGCAAAAGATACAAGGTACTCAATTCTTTCAGACAATAAATATATGGACAGAGAAAAATGCTTTGCTTGTTACGGAGAGGCGACAATATCTGACGGAATGGATTAACTTCCGTTCTCTTCTCCATTACAATGATCCCCAAAGGGTTTTACTAAAACACAGATTTTAAAGACTTATGTCGCTCTCCGTTAATGAACAGACTTTTAAGAGGGAAGTCCTGGACTCGTCGGTGCCCGTTTTGGTGCACTTTTGGGCTCCCTGGTGTGGTCTCTGCAAGATGATTGCCCCGCTTCTGAATCATTTTCAGAGTGAGTGGGAAGGTCATATTCTTCTAGTCGACATCAACGCCGATGAAAACTTGCGCCTAGCCAACCAGTTTCGCCTGACAACCTTACCGACGCTCCTGTTTTTTGAGAACGGGGAAGCTTTTCAGCGGCTGGACAGCTTCCGGGGAAAGGATGATTTGCGTCAGGCGCTCGATGCCTTTATGCGCAGTCGAGAGCTGCAGACCTACCAGGCCAAAGGGTCCTGGATTCACCCCTATCAGGAGGTGTAATCGGGTTCGGGCCAGTTGAGATAGCCCTCTACTAATAGATCGGGGCCAACGGCTCGCCACTTCAGGTGCTGTAGGGCAATGGCGTCGGTCATTTCATGAAGGTGGAGATTGCCGACAGGAGACGGAGCTAGCACGCCCCCAATGATCTTAGGGGCAATGAAAGCCCAAACTTTCTGTACGCTGCGATCTGCGATCGCATGGGCCGCTAGGGTTCCACCACATTCCCACAGCACTGCCGCACAGCCCCGCTGGTAAAGCTCAGCCATTACGGCGCGAGGTTTTAGGTCAGGTAAAACCAAAACTTCTACACCCTGATGCGTCAGCGCATCTTGCTGTTGGGGGCTGGCCTTCTCGCTGGTAAAGACTAAGGTCGGGGCCTGCTCGGTCTGCCACAGGTGGGCGGTGGTGGGCAGGTTTAAGGCGCGGCTCATGACTACACGCAGTGGCGTGTGGGTGCTTTGGCCGTGGGTTGTTAAGTGGGGGTTGTCTCGCCGGACGGTGTTGCCGCCGACAATTACCGCATCACAGGTCGACCGTAGTCGGTGCACGGTAGCTCTGGCCTCTGGCCCCGTGACCCAGGTGCTGTGCCCAGTAGTGGTGGCAATTTTGCCGTCTAGGGTCATGGCATATTTAAGAATGCCTAGGGGAGCGTGCTGGGTGACCCGATGCACAAACGCTTCATTGAGCTTTTGGCAGGCTGCTTCTTCAACCCCGACAATCACCTCAATTCCGGCCTCGCGCAGCCGCTGTACGCCGCTGCCCGCCACTCTAGAGTCGGGGTCGATCATACCCACGACGACCTGATGAATGCCTGCCTGAATTACCGTTTCGGTGCAGGGCGGGGTACGGCCAAAGTGGTTGCAGGGTTCTAGGTTGACGTAGAGGGTGCTGCCTAGCGTGCGATCGCCTGCTGCCTGAATCGCAAACACTTCTGCATGGGGGTGACCTGCCCCCGGATGAAAGCCTTCTCCCACTGGCTGCCCTGCCTGCACAATGACTGAACCCACCATAGGGTTGGGCGCAGTTTGCCCAGCGGCCTGCTGGGCCAGCTCCAAGCAGCGCTGCATCCACTGTCGGTGTACTGGGTCATAGGTCTGGGAAACGGGGGGCACAGCACACACCTCAGACGATGTCGCCTATTGTACGGAACAGACAGCCTATTACGGAACAGACAGCCTATTACAGAATTGGATGAGTCAGGTTAAGGAATTGAATGGGCTATGTGAACCGCCTGAGGATTGAGCGCCAGCTGGAGCGGGGCACCGTAGGCCAGCCCAGCAATGGCGGGAGCCAGCACTTCCAGAGTAGAGGGAGCCTGAAAATGGGCCGGTTTAGTTTCTGGGTGAGGGTAGTAAATCCAGCCAGGGTAGAGCTGCTGCCCAAATTCTACCTGACAGCGGCAGAAAGAAAAGGTTTCAGCCGGATGGTGAGGCGACCACTTGACCTGAGCTAGGGTAATCTCTGGCTGCACCAGCTTGGGCACCAGCGGCGCAATGGAGACGTTCAGCGTGCCCAGAAAAACCGGCCCAAGATCCAGTCCTCGGGCCTGAAAGTGGGGCATCTGCATTTCAATAGTACCCCTAGGGTAGGGGCTGTGGGTGGCTCGCCCAGACGCAACCTGATGCCCCGGCACCACGATGCCGGGAACGACTCTCCAAGAAGATAGCTCGGCAGGCTGAGACAGCATTAGGGCAGCACCAGCTGGGCTGCTGAATTAAAACACTGGCGACTTAGCCCGTAGGTCACCAGAATGGCTGTGAGCAGCGTGGAGAAAGCCAAAATGAACATAATCAGCATCTGATAGAGGGCAGCATCTAGGGGGTTGACGCCGCTGAGCAGCTGCCCAGTAATAATGCCAGGAAGCGTGACAATGCCCACTACCATCATGGCGTTGAGGGTGGGAATGAGTCCGGCTTTAACGGCTTCCCGGCGGTAGTTGGCAATGGCCTGCTTGGGAGTGGCCCCCAGGCTGAGATGGGTTTCGATTTCGACTCGGCTATTCTGCATTGTGCTGTGCAGTCGATCACCGGCAATCGAGGCGGCATTCATGGCATTGCCTAAAATAATGCCGGCCAACGGCACTAGGTAGCGCGGCTCGTACCAAGTCTCAGGGCGAATCACCAGCAGGCTCGTGTAGGCCAGAGTGAGAGCCGTACTAGCCAGTAGAGAGGCCCAGATCAGGGGCAGCAGCCGCGACAGTTTCTTGCTAATCCGGTTGCGGGCCACCACCGCCGCAATAGTCAGCATGACTAAAATGACCGCTAATACCGCTAGCGGGTTGCGCCAGGCAAACACAATGGCCAGGAAATAGCCCACCGCTACTAACTGCACAATGGTTCGTAGGGTTGCGATCGCTAAGCTCCAGCCCAAGCCCAACTGCTGCCAGCTAGACAGGCCAATCGCCACAGCCATCAAGCCGACAGCCCAGAGCAGCCGGGTAAAATCGAGTTGAATCAGGCCATCCACAGATAAATTTTGCCTAAAGGAAAAAGGGGCGTGGCCCCTAGGACTTCATCATTCTATTAACTTAGGAGATGATGGTAGCAGGCGATTTTGGGCACAGTGAAGTTTCTGCCTGCGCTCTTTCAGATTGTGGGAGTCAGAGCTTTCATGCACCGGCTTTGTTGTCTTAATTACGAGTGAGTGTGACGAGTGAGTGCAATTCCACCCATTGATTTAACTCAGCAATTTCAGTCGATTCAAGATGAGGTCGGTGCTGCGGTTATGCAGGTGCTGGCATCGGGGCAATACATCAATGGCCCGCTGGTCGAAACCTTTGCTAATGCGTTTGGGGCGTATGTAGGCACATCAGAGTGTGTGGTTTGCAACTCTGGCACCGATGCCCTCTACCTAGCTCTGCGGGCGCTCAATATTGGCCCTGGAGATGAGGTCATTACCTCGCCTTTTACCTTCATTGCCACCGCTGAGATGATCAGTGCTGCCGGAGCCACCCCGGTTTTTGTGGATATTGACCTCAGCACTTTTAACCTAGATGTGCACAAGCTGGAACAGGCCATTACTGAAAAGACCCGCGCCATCATGCCGGTGCACCTGTTTGGCCAGCCCATCGATATGGCGGCGGTTATGGCGGTGGCCGAGCGTTACCAAATTGCCGTGATTGAAGACTGCGCCCAGTCTACTGGGGCTCGCTGGGGTGAGCAGCAGGTAGGTAGCATTGGCCATGTAGGGGCCTTTAGCTTTTTTCCCACCAAAAACCTGGGCGGCTGCGGCGATGGCGGTGCCCTGACAACTAATGACCCTGCGATCGCAGAGTCAGCCCGAGTTATTCGAGAACACGGCAGTCGGGTTCGCTATTATCACGAGACTGTTGGCATTAACAGCCGCCTAGACGTGCTGCAGGCCGCAATTCTACAGATTAAGCTGCGCTACCTAGATGAGTGGAATGCTCGTCGGACAGCCGTTGCTGAGGAGTATGAGCGGTTACTGGCCCCGATTCCTGGTGTGATTACACCCCAGACCATTGCCGGAGGCACTCCCGTCTGGAACCAATACACCATCCGGCTAGAGGCGGCTGCAGCCGATGGTGCGGTGCGCGATCGCATTCGCCAACACATGCAGACCCAGGGTGTGCTGCCAATGGTGTACTACCCGCTGCCCTTGCACCAGCAGCCTGTCTATGCCCACCTAGGCTACCAGCCAGGCAGCTTGCCGGTATCTGAGCAAGCTGCTCGCCAGGTTTTGTCACTGCCGATGTTTCCAGAACTGTCCCTCGACCAGCAGGCCAAAGTGGTCTATAGCCTCAAAGAAGCCTTGGTACAGGCGGTTCATTGATTTATCTCAATGGGGCAAATTTGTAATGAATGGTCACAATTTGCCCTGTTTGCCGCAAAGATATTTGTAGTTATCTATACTATGTTTAAGGAGCTATGTTCACTGACGATCTTCCTAAAGATCTAAAGTGGAGCCAGTCATCCCACGGGTTCATGGGGCAGAAGCTCGTTGCCTGTTGTAGACACCTGTTGTAGACATATGGGCCAGTGGGTTCATGTCACACGTTTTTAGTCTCAGCAGGAGCAGTAGAGTTCTCCGTGAAAGGCCCTCAAGAATTTCCGCTACGCCAGTACAGTGCCACCACCATTGTCCGCTATTTCCGCTCCCGACCTTGGGAAGTGGTCTGGCGGGCTCTCCAGATTCTTTGGTGGATGGGTGGGTTTGTTTTGGCGATGCAGTTTGACCACTGGCTGGGTCAGGAAGAGGCTAACAAGCACGTCCGAGCCACCCACCTGCGGCAAACGCTAACTCGTCTCGGTCCAACTTTTATTAAGGTGGGTCAGGCCCTGTCCACCCGGCCTGATCTGATCAGAAAAGACTTTTTAAACGAACTGACCAAGCTTCAAGATCAGCTGCCACCCTTTCCCAATCAGATTGCCAGAGCCATCATTGAGCAAGAGCTGGGGCAAACGCCGGAAGAGATCTACAGCACTTTTTCCGTTGACCCCGTTGCTGCCGCTAGCCTAGGTCAGGTCTACAAAGCCCGCCTGTTTAGCGGTGAAGAAGTAGCAGTCAAAGTGCAGCGGCCCAATCTGCTGCCGACTATCTGCCGAGATCTCTTTTTGATGCGCTGGGCGGCGGGTTGGCTGGGCTGGTTTTTGCCGCTCAACTTGGGCCACGACCTCACCCTGATTGTGGATGAGTTTGGCATCAAGCTATTTGAGGAGATTGACTACCTCAATGAAGGCCGTAACGCCGAGCGCTTTGCCACCAACTTCCGGGACGACCCTCACGTTAAAGTGCCTGAGATTTACTGGCGCTACAGCACCCAGCGGGTACTGACTCTAGAGTGGATCAACGGCTTTAAGCTGACGGATACCGAGCGGATCAAGCAGGCTGGGTTAAACTCCGACGAGCTGATTGAGATCGGCGTGACCTCTGGGCTGCGGCAGCTGCTGGAGTTTGGCTTTTTCCATGCCGACCCTCACCCCGGCAACCTGTTCGCGATGCCCGATGGGCGCATGGCCTACATCGATTTTGGCATGATGGACCAGCTCAGCCAAGAGACCAAAGAAACCCTGGTTGATTCGCTGGTTCATCTGATCAACAAGGACTATGAGCTGCTAGCTGCTGACTTTGTTGGGCTCGGCTTTTTGACCCCAGACTCCCATCTTGCCAGCATTATTCCAGCGCTAGATAAAGTGCTAGGCGATGCTTTGGGGGCAAAAGTTAGCGAGTTTAACTTTAAGACGGTCACAGATCAGTTCTCAGAGCTGATGTATGACTACCCCTTCCGTGTACCGGCCAAGTTTGCCCTCATCATTCGCTCTCTGGTAACGCAGGAAGGTCTGGCTCTAAGCCTGAATCCTGACTTTAAGATCCTAGACATTGCCTATCCCTATGTCTCAAAGCGGCTGCTGATGGGAGAAAGCCCTTCCCTAAGGCGACGGCTGCTGGAGGTGTTGTTTAAAGACGGGCAGTTCCAGTGGGCTCGGTTGGAGAACATGATTGCCATTGCTAGGAGCGATCGCAGCTTTGACCTGCTGCCGACTGCTGGGTTGGGGCTGCGTTATCTACTTTCTGAGGAGGGCGACTACCTGCGGCGCGAAATCTTGCTGGCCCTGACCGAAGATAACCGGCTCCACACCGAGGAGGTGCAGCGGCTCTGGGCGCTGGTTAAAGACGACATTTCTCCTACCCGGCTGCTGGGCGTCGCCTGGGGAGCCCTGGCTGACTACTCTATTGACCGAGCTGCTGCCGTTGTCCCTGTCGTGGCCGATCTGCGCAGCGCCTTTCAGGCAGAACCTCGATAGCCCAGCCTTTCCTTATATAATTGGGCACGGGTTCATTGTTTGTTACATAGAGGGATTCCAGTGTATCCACAACCGCCATACGTCCTTTTGCTTGCAGGTCTGTTTGTTGCGCTCACCTCCGGCTATGCCTTCAGCAACACCCTACAGCAGTCAGTCAAAGCTTGGAACGAAAACCGCTCTACCCGCATTTTGGCTAACCTTCGCGGGCCTCAGCTACAGCTTCCCTACCTCGGTATCTGTATTGGGATCTGTATGTTCTTGGCCTCTGGAATTCAGGGCTTTGGGTTTTCTGGCAAGGTCGCTTACGCGATGGGCGCTCCCATGACCCTACTGATTGGGTTACTGATCTGGTCGCAGCTGGGCAAGATTTTGCTGATGCTGGAGCAGGGCGGTTCGCGGGCGCTAGACCTAGATGCCTTTTAGGGCAGTTGGCTGACAAACAGAATCCTGGCTTAAACAAGATCTCCTCGAATGCCAAAATAGTTCGGGGAAGTTTTGTTTGGGCTAACTCCCCCTGTGTCCTCTATTAAAAAAGCTCTATAAAACACAGGCTACGTCGACTTCACTAGGGCCGGTAGGCTAACCGTCACCACCGTTCCCCCTCTGCTCGATTCAATGGTGAGACTGCCCTGATGGGCTTCTACAATGCGCCGAGTGATGGCTAGCCCCAGGCCGTTGCCGGAGGGCTTGGTGGTAAAAAAGGGCTGAGTCAGCTTAGGCAAAACCGACTCGGGGATGGGTTCACCACCATTTCTTACTCGGATCAGGGCCTGATGGTGGGGGGTCTTTTCTACCTGCCAGGTAATGGTATCGCCAGCAGAGACAGCCTCGCAGGCGTTGGTCAAAAGATTGATCAGCACCTGCTTCAGCTTATTGCGGTCTGCCTGAACATAAATTGGTTCGGTAGCCGGAACTCCTTGCAAAATACGTTTCTCGGCGATTGGCAAAGCTTGAATGCTGGGCGCTAGATCGCTAATCCAGCCGTTAAGCTCCAGTTCAACGAGGTCAAGGGTCTGCTGACGGGCATACAGCAGAATTTCGCTCAAGAGCCGCTGTAATCGGTCGGCTTCCTCTAGTGCCAGGCTTAGCCGCTGCCGAGATCGCTCCGGCAAGTCCAGGCTTTGAAATGACCTTAGCCCCAGCAATACAGTGGTGAGGGGGTTGCGCACCTCGTGCACGGTCATTGCAGCCAGTTCGCCAATTTCGGCTAGTCGGGCCATGGCTGCCTCTGCCTTTTTCCGCTGGGTAATATCTCGGGCCAGGGCCAAAATCATCGGCTGATTGCCCAACTCCACCATTCCTAGGCGAACCTCTACTGGAAAGTGGGTGCCGTCTTGGCGGCGGTGCTGTCCTTGCCGCTCTAGGTAAAGCCCTGGTTTGAGCGTCGTCCACAACTGCTCAAAGGTTGCTTGAGTGAGGGTTGGTTCAATGTCAAATATCGTCAATGAGAGCAGCTCCTCTCGGCTATAGCCGAGGCTGTCACAGGCTTGCTGGTTGATGTCCGTTAGCTGTCCGGCGGCATCAAGTACAAAAAAGGCATCGGCTGCTTGGGACACTAACATGCGAAAGCGGGCTTCGCTGGCCTTACGAGTTGCGATCGCATCTGTGATTTGACCAAACATCTGATCAAATGCCGTAACCACATCGCCCAATTCATCCTGTCTCAGGCTAGCCCTAGAGGCAAACTCCAGCGCCCCAATATCAGCGTCATCGTGGATGGCGGCTCCGGCCTTAAGCAGGTCTTGTCGCAGCTGCAGCACTGGCTGAATCAGCAGGCGCTTAAGCCCTAGCATCGTGACAATAGTGACAAAGATGGCGATAACCAAGACCAAAGATACGACCCGGCCAATAAAGGCAAAGAACTCCTGCCGCACCTGGGTCGTGTCGTGGCGAATAATCAGAATATAGCGCCCTTCTAGCGGAGACATAGACCACAGAGCATCGTAGCGGTCTTGCCTGCGCCAGTAGCGGTCTTGCCTGCCAGATTGGATTTGCTGGGCCGTCAGCTGGGGTGCCTGACCAAAGCTGCCGATTGGGCTGCTGTCTTGGCGATAGAGCGTGCCGCCTAAAACAACTGGATTTTGCTGAATTTTTTGGAGGTATACCAGCAGTTCCTGATGGCCTATCTGCGCCAGTTCTTGCGTGCCTAAAATACCCTCTGCCTGAGCTGCCGATAGCGCCCTCAGGTAGCCCAGCAGCTCGCGCTCTCGGCGGTAGACCGAAGGCACCAGAATCACCGCCTCAATTACCACAATGCTGAGGAAGATCCAGGCGACAATTCGTCTAGATAGACGAGCTTTGAGAAATTCAGGCAGCAAAGGCAGTTGCTTCAGTGGCTGTGTTCCCTACCATTCCCAGCAGTTTAGTCTTCAGAACCCAGGTCAACCCGTTGGTTTCACCTACAGAATTTCACCTTAACTCAGAAAGTCAGTTCGCTTCGAAACAGAAAATAAATTACTATTTGAGATCTTTCATGGTTTATTGAGCAGAATAGGAGTGCTCTCGACGCTCAAGCAATAGAGAGTCACTACAGTTAGGGGCAGAGACGCATGGGCCAGCGTGACAACCTACCCAATCAAAATAGCCCTCAGGGCACCCAAGCAGCCGAAATTATCCTGCAAAATCTGACGCAGGACTTACAAACGCTGCATCAGACGCTGTCGGCCCAACTGTCGCAAGACATTGAGCAACTCCAGAGGCGGAAGCAGCGGCTGATGGACGATATCGAAGCACTAGAGGGCGACTACGAAACGTTGCGATCGCGATATCAGTCCCTGCAGGCCAACCACGACTCGGCCCTCTCGCAGCAGCAGATCATGCAGCAGCAGCTCTGGGCCAAACGGCTGGCTCAGGCGCTAGCAACCCACCTGCAGGCGCGGCTCTCTGAGAGCCTTAGCGCCTCACTCAGCGGCTCAGCGGACTTCAACGGCAGCCCGACTCTGCCCCACACCGATCGCCTGCTGGCCTCCCTAGATACCACCCTCCACAGCACGCTCCAATCCCTCCAGCAAGACCTCAACAGCTACCAGAGCTCTTTATCCCAGCAGGTCAGCCGTATGCACAGCCTGGAGCAGCAGGGAGAGGCCATTCTCGACGCCCTAGTAAATCGGCTGAGCCAACAGCTTCAAACTCAGCTTGTTCCTGCGCCAACGTCGCCTCGGCAAAACGACTACAGTGGCGTAGAGTTGCCCTCATCCGGGCGGCCTCTACCTTATTTAGTTCAGCCCTATCCTGGTGGTGCAGCCACGGTCAACGGCTTTAGCCCTGGTGGTGTAACCAACGGCCATTACCCAGGCCCACGCCAGCCCTTGACCCGCTCTACTCCGCCCAATACAGGCTCGCTGCCCAGTCGATTAGGTTCTCCTGCGGCCGCTGGGGGAACAGCGCCAGGCCCATTGAGGCAACTCAGCGTTCTACAGCAGGGGCTGCTGTTCATCATTTGCTCTACCCTGGCCCTCTCGATTCACAACGTCATTGTCGGCGTCATTGGTTATGGCGGTCAGATTTTTGGCCAAATTCCAATTGCGGGCATTTTCCCGCTCAACATTCCCAACTCTCTGATGCTGTTGTGGCTGCGGATGGTCGTGGTACTGCCGCTGATGGCGTTGGTTGCCAACTTTCTCTACCCCAATGTTTGGCAGGAGATTCGCATCCTGATCACAGGGCAAAACCGCCGCCCCCTGGCCCAGGTAGTTGCCAGTGGCGGCTTTTTATTCATGTCTCAGGTGCTGATCTATAAGGCCATTTCAGATATTGGCCCCGGCGTTGCGGTGACACTGCTGTTTATGTATCCCCTTATCACCGTACCTCTGACCTGGTTTCTGTTTGGCGATCGGCCAACGCCGCTGCGGCTAGTGGTAATGCTGGCCATCACAATGGGAATTGTCTTTACAGCGCTACCCCGAATAGATCTGGATCTGGTAGGCGGGGGTGTTTCTATCTGGGGAGTTGGGGCAGCACTGCTGTCTAGTGCCGCCTTTGCACTGTTTCTAATTTCTATGCAGCTTAGCTACCAGCGGCTGCATCCCGTCCCGGTGAGTCTGCTGCAGTTTTCCACCATCTTTGTGCTGACTAGCCTAATTCTGATTCTGGGGTCTTTCTTCGGTCTCCAACCAGCTCAACCCAGCAGCCCTGGCGGTCTTTACTTAGGGGGGCTACTGCTAGGATCGCTGACGCTGCTAGGCTATCTCTGCAATAACTATGGGGTCAAGCTGATGGGAGCCGCCCAGGCCTCTATCATCTCCTCCAGTGGTCCGGTAATTACGGCGATTCTGGCCTACGTGATCACCCCCGGCGAAAAATCAGCGCTGGAGTTTATCCAGTGGGTAGGCGTCATTTTAGTAACCCTGGGCGTGGTTTCCCTCAGCTTTGAGCGCTTAGCCCACGAGCGGCAAACTCGACGGAGAAAAGCAAAAGCGATCAGCAGTTAGAGCCGCTAAGCTGCTGAGCCGCCATTGGCCGAGTCACCATTGAGCGATTCGATCCGGTCTAGGCGGATTTCAGTCCCGTTTTGCAGCTTTAGATAGTCCGCTTTGTTGGCCGCATAAATGTCGACAATAAGATCTTCTGCCTCATGCTGCTCTCCAGCCTCATCCCGGTAGACAAGCTTACAGGGCTGTCGGAGGGTCGCAAGTGACTCTAGCTGATCTTGAAGGTCACAACTGACTGGCGTGTAAGAACTCATTACTTAAATCTCCTGACTTGGGAAAACTACGAAGTTGAAATTTTAGAAACCAGTCCTGCTGTGCTAACAGGACTGAGCGCTTCTACTTCTAGCGTCAGGGAATTGGTTGGTTTCTGCCTCTACCAAGAGTTGAGAGGTGCGACAATGTCCAAGCTCTCCTCCAGGCAGATCTAGCTATCCACTGGAGCTTGGGATATTTGGCTTTTAAGCAGCCATTGTCTGGACGGAGAGAGAGGGATTCGAACCCTCGTTAGAGTCACCCCTAAACAGCATTTCCAGTGCTGCGCCTTCAACCGCTCGGCCATCTCTCCATAGGGTGCGGTAGAGGCTATTAACCTCACCGAATTGATATCCTAGCAGAGATTCTGCCCCTAATAAACCTCTGACGCAAATTCAATAATTTTTCGTGAGATCATGGTTGGGGCACCTCTCTCTATTGGCTATTTTTGATGAAGGCAATGCCTGCGCCCGCTATGACTCGTACTTATACCATTCGTATTTACCACCGACAAACAGGCCAGTTTTACACCGTCGAAGTGCCTGAGGACCGCTACATTCTCCAGACTGCCGAAAATCAGGGGGCCGATCTGCCCTTTTCTTGCCGCAACGGAGCCTGCACAGCCTGTGCTGTGCGGGTTAAGTCTGGCAGCCTGGTTCAGCCAGAGGCGATGGGTCTTTCTCCTGACCTACGAGAACAGGGCTACGCGCTGCTGTGTGTCAGCTACCCCCGCTCCGACCTGGAGGTCGAAACTCAGGATGAGGACGAGGTTTACGAACTTCAGTTCGGGCGGTATTTTGGCAAGGGGAAAGTCCGTTTTGGCCTGCCCTTAGAAGATGACTAAATTCTCTGGGTAGGCCCGTACACAATGCAGGATGTATGAGTTTGATGTCCCCATCTGAGCTACAGCAATTTTTGGAAATCGCGACAGAGGCGGCCCTGGCAGGTGGGGCAGTGCTAGAGCAGTTTTGGGGCAAGCTAACCCAGATCGAGGAAAAAGGCCGGCCTGGCGATCTAGTTACGGAGGCCGACAAAGCCGCTGAGGCGGCTATTTTAAGCGTTTTAAAGCGGCACCTGCCTGCCAGTCACGCTATTTTGGCAGAGGAGTCAGGGCAGGCAGGCGATATCTCTAGTCCTTGTCTGTGGGCCATTGACCCACTAGATGGCACCACTAACTACGCCCACCAGTACCCCTTTTTTGCTGTGTCTATAGGGCTACTGATCGAGGGCAAGCCCAGTCTGGGCGTAGTTTATAACCCAGTGCATCAGGATCTGTTCCGGGCAGCAGCGGGATTGGGGGCAACTCTAAACCGCAGGCCGATTCGAGTTTCGACTACCGCAGCGCTGGCAGATAGTTTGCTGGTAACAGGGTTTGCCTATGATCGTCGAGAAACTCTGGACAATAACTATGCTGAGTTTTGCCATTTCACTCACCTGACCCAGGGGGTGCGGCGGGGCGGCTCAGCTTCCGTAGATTTGGCTTATATCGCCTGTGGTCGCCTGGATGGTTATTGGGAGCGGGGGTTGTCTCCGTGGGATATGGCAGCAGGCGTTGTGTTGGTCGAGGAGGCGGGAGGCTCAGTGAGCGCTTACGACGGCACCCCTTTCGATATTTGGTCAGGGCGAATTTTGGCTACCAACGGGTGCATTCATGGGATTATGCGAGACACTTTGGGGAAAATTCAGCCTCTGCCTCAATTTGCCCCCAAAGCGGCTGGATAATGTACCGGAGGTCTGAAACGGGGGCAAGTACCGGCAGTTGGATGCTTGAATTTTGAAAGTTCAGTCCGGCTAGATAGATGAGAGTAGAATTTGGTTCTGAAAGAATGACTTTTGGAAGTTCCAGGACTGGCTAAACTGAGATATGGCCTGTAGGGTATAGGGATTATACGGTTGCGGCAATGGGTGACCCGGCATGAACATCGACCAGGGATTATTCAGACTAGAGTTTGCAGATCATCATGCGATATTGGGCATTCCCATTGACGCTGATCCTAAGGAAGCCCGCAAGCGGTACCTAAAAATTGCCCGCCGCCTGCATCCAGACAGTCTGTTGGCTGCTTCTGAAGACGAGAAGCAGCAGGCCAGTGAACTGCTCTCTAAACTGGTCAACCCAGCCTACGAAACGTTGAGCCAGGAAAAAGCTGCAACCGAACACGCGGTCGTCTTGCGCCTGAGGGGGCAGCAGCTGATGCAGCAGGCAGAAACGATTGAGCTGTCGCTAGAAACTGCTAGAGCCTTGATGCTCAGCAACAATATTGACTATGCCTACACCACAGCAGTCAAAGCACTAGCTGAAAAACAGTATGAAGATTTGGACGAGGTTTTAGCCATTACCGGGCAGATTAGTGAGTTAAATTTGGTCTATGTCACACGCAAGGCCGGAGCCCCTGCTGTTGCAGCCCAGAGTGCGCCTGCCCAACCTGCAGCAGATACAGCTCAGAGTGCGCCTGCTGCAAGTGCCCCAGCGACTAGTGCTCCGCGCCGCTATCGCGAGACTATTTTAGAGGGCTACCTCAATCGAGCTCGAGAGCTAGAGCAAAAAAAGGACTATCCCAAGGCTATTATTGAGCTGCGAGAAGCGCTGCGAGCGTATCCTAACAGTGCCGTCTGTCATAGTCGGCTGGCCAACGTGTATTTGAAGGCAGGGCAGTCTACGATGGCTCGTGTTCATGCGACTCGGGCGCTGGAGATCAACGCGGGTGACGAAGTTGCTCAGCGGATTCAGAAGCATCTGGAAAAGACTGCGCCTCGCGATGGGACTGGCAGTGGCGACTCGGGAGATAAGCCTCGCGGCGGGCTGTTTGGTTTGTTTGGTGGGAAGAAGAAGTAATGGTTTATCAACCTCCGGTGGGGACAAAGGATTTACTGCCTCTAGATGTCGCTCAGAAATACTGGATTGAGGAGCGGCTAGAGCAGGTCTTTCAACGGTGGGGTTATCACCGAATTATGACTTCTACCGTGGAGCGTATGGATACGCTCATGGCTGGAGGGGCTATTGATCAGACTACGGTGATTGAGCTGCAGCCTGGCTCGGAGGAACGGCTAGGGCTGCGACCTGAACTGACTGCCTCGATTGCTCGGACAGCTGTGACCCGACTGGCGCGGGTGACCTATCCACAGCGGCTTTACTACAATGCCAACGTGTTTCGGCGGGCCGATAAGGGCAGCCAGGGTGGGCAGCAGGAGTTTTACCAGTGTGGCGTTGAGCTGTTGGGAGCTAGGGGAGACCTGGCCGATGCGGAGATCTTGCTGCTGCTGGCTGATTCTCTGACCGCACTGAATCTATCAGACTGGCATTTGATCTTGGGGGATGCGGGGCTAACTCAGTCGCTGCTTTCGCCTTTTCCAGATGAGGTGCGGGAGCAGGTTAGAGCTGCGATCGCACACCTAGATCGAATTACCCTAGAATCGCTGCCTCTACCTCCAGATCTACAGCAGCGCGCCTTGCGGCTAATGGATCTGCGCGGCAAGCCAGAGGACGTGCTGCAGAGCGTCTCTAGTCTAGGCCTGACGCTGGAGCAGCAAGAAACCGTGAACCGGCTCAAGTCTCTCATTGCCCTGCTGCGTGAGGTGACCCAAGCTCCAGGGCAAGCCACTTCGACCCTGCCTGCTTTGACCCTGGATCTGAGCCTGATTCAAACCTTTGACTATTACACGGGGGTTGTGTTTGAAGTGGTCAGCCGCACCAGCACGGGTTTCCAGGTGCTAGGGCGGGGAGGCCGCTACGACAATCTGCTCAGCGTCTTCCATCCCCAGGGCCAGGGCTATCCCGGTATTGGCTTTATGTGGAGTCTAGAGGCGCTGCACCAGGTGCTGCTAGCGGGCGGACAGCTGCCTGAAGAGACGGCCCCTAGCGAGTGGCTGATTGTGCCCACCACCGCCCAAGCTGTCGCTGCCGCCTTCACCTACGCTCAAAAGATTCGAGCATCGGCTAGCCTGGTGCGGGTCGAAGTCCACCTCGATACCGCCAGTGACCCTGAGCAGATTCGAGCAGTGGCCCGGCTGCGACGAATTAGCCGCATCGCCTGGATCGAGGCCGACGGATTGCCGGAAATTGAATCCTTAAACTAGCTTAGTAGGGGAAACTTTTTCTTATCTTCAAGATTTCCCCCAACGCAGTTGTTTGAACTAAGGAGTTATCGTGTCTCATACCATTGTCACCAACGTCTGTGAGGGCGTTGCCGATTGTGTTGATGCTTGCCCAGTTGCCTGCATCCATGAAGGTCCCGGCAAAAACGTCAAAGGAACCGACTGGTACTGGATAGATTTCTCGACCTGCATTGACTGCGGCATTTGCCTGCAGGTATGCCCGGTAGAGGGGGCAATTTTGCCAGAGGAAAAACCTGATTTGCAAAGTACCCCTGCCTGAACTGTTTTGGTTGGGCAATTCCATTGTTTGACCTAAAGCGTTGCGGTCAATCCCAACCCTATTTTCTGGTGTTATGTCCAAGCTCAGCCTGCGTAGCCGCCTTTTCTTGTCTCACTTGGTCGTAATGGGGGTTGGCATAGTGACCCTGGCGGGCGTTGGCCGTTTCTACTCTCCCCGCATCTTTGTGGTAACGCTAGAGCGGATTGAAACCTACAGCTTCAGCGTGCGCCAGGTCAAAACCCAGCTGATTAGAGGCTTTGAGCTGGCCTGGACGCGCGGCATGATCTGGTCGGTGCTGCTGGGGGGCAGCGCGGCCGGAGGGCTGAGCTACTGGGTTTCGCGGCGGATTATTCGGCCTTTAGATCAAATGGAAGAGGTCACCCGCCAGTTTGCCTCCGGGCAGTTTTCAGAAAGGGTGCCCGATTCAGATATTCCAGAGATTCAGCGACTGGCTTTGAGCTTTAACCGCATGGCTGCTGACTTGGAGGATGTAGAGCAGCGCCGCCGAGAACTGGTGGGCGATCTCACTCACGAACTGCGAACGCCCCTGACCATTGTTAAGGGCTATCTGGAAGGGCTGGCCGACGAGACGGTAGCCCCCTCTGCCGATCTCTATCAGCGGCTAGCCCACGAAATGAGCCGTTTGCAGCGCTTAGTCAACGACCTGCAGGAGCTTTCCAGGCTAGAGGCAGGGTATCTGCCGGTGCAGCTTCAGCCGGTGCATTTAGGACCGCTGCTGGAGAACCTAGTACAGCGCTTTTCTGACCAGCTGACGGAGGATGATCCGCTTAAATTTGAGCTTATCTGCCCGGCTGCGCTCCCAGCTGTCAAGGCAGACCCTGAACGGGTTGAACAAATTTTGGTAAATTTGCTGGGAAATGCTTTTCGCTATACCGAACAGGGCACTATAACAGTGTCAGCCTATAGTGAGCCTGGCAAAATGTGGGTGGCTGTTAGAGACACTGGGGTTGGTATCGCAGCAGAGGATCTACCCTATGTCTTTGAGCGGTTTTGGCGGGCCGATCGATCGCGCGATCGCACCTCCGGCGGTACGGGCGTCGGCCTGACCATCTGTCGCCGCTTAGTCGAGATCCAGGGGGGGCAGATCGAGGTCGAGAGCCAACCAGGACAGGGCAGCGAGTTTCGCTTTTGGCTGCCGCCTGTATAGCCCTGTCTAGTGCCGCTACGCCCTGCTGTTCTCGCCCTACAAACGACCAACCCATTCAGTGCTATAGTGCCAGGAAAGCTGGGTGATTTCCTGGGCAGTTTGCCCTACCGAAGTTGCCCAACCCTCGGCTATGTTTGAGGGGTGCATCGATCAGCTCATCTCCTACCCGCCGCCGTCCCATGTACGATTCGCCCGCCAACCTTGCAGACTTTCGGGATGAACGAGCAGCCCAAGCAGAAATCCGCTCGTACTGCCGCACGGGGCAGCTCTTTCGCGAGCGCTACCGGATCCTGCGGGTACTAGGACGAGGCGGCTTTGGCGTCACCTTCTTGGCCCAAGATGCTTCTCTGCCGGGCAGCCCTCTGTGCGTGATCAAGCAGCTTTGCCCCAAGACTCGCAACGAAATGTCTTTGGCTCGGGCTAGGGTGCGGTTTGTCCGAGAAGCCCGAATTTTAGCCAAATTGGGGGGGCACTCCCAAATCCCTCAGCTGCTAGACTACTTCACTGCTAAAGAAGACTTTTATCTAGTTCAAGAATTTGTGCAGGGCGAAACGCTGGCCCAGGAGGTGCGCCGCTCTGGTCGGCAAAGCGAAAACCAGGTTAAGCATTTCTTGCGGGAAATTTTGCCGGTGCTCAAATTTATTCACCGACACCGGATTATCCACCGAGATATCAAGCCCCCCAACATCATTCGCTGTCAAGAAGACAACCGCCTGGTGCTGATTGACTTTGGGGCGGTGCGAGAGCTGCTTTCGGAGGGTGAAGAGGGCTCTTTCCAGTCTCCAGTAACTCAGTTCGTGGGCACCCCTGGCTTCGCGCCGCCGGAGCAGCAGACCCTACGACCCATCTACGCTAGCGATATCTATGCGCTGGGCATGACCTGTCTGTATCTGCTGACGGCCAAGGTGCCCTTTGAGTTTGATGTTGATACTCGCACCTGCGAAGTGCGCTGGGAGCACACAGTGACTCTTAGCCCCCACTTTGCTAAGGTGTTGCGGAAGATGGTGCAGCCCGCCCTTGACCAGCGCTATCAGACAGTAGAGGAACTGGAGCGAGCGCTGGCCCTAGAGCCCTACCTGGATGTGCTGTCGGACTGTATGAACACCCAGACCCCGGTGGCTGACTCTCCCTATGGGGAAACCCCGATTGTGCCCCTAGACGGCTATCTCACCCCTACTCAGCGCGAGGCAGCGGCAATTCGGCGGTGGCGCATGCGGCGGACCGCCTGCAAGCAGCCCCGGCAGCGAACGGGCCAGAATAACAGTACAGCCACTTTGTTTTAGTCCCTGGGTTTAGGCCCCTGTAGCCCACTCCAACACCAGTCGATTGACCGCTTCGGGCTGCTCATCAAAGACGCAGTGCCCCGCATCGGCAATGGCTCTATAAGTCAACAGAGGGTTGAGCGGGGACAGCTTCTCGGCCCAGGCAGGAGACACCACTCGGTCTCTTTCACCCCAGATCAGCAGGGCTGGGACTGCCAGGGCTGTGACTAGATCTTGGGTGCTGGGACTAAAATCAGCAGCGGTGCGCGATCGCACTAAGTAGCACAGCGTCCGCGCCGACCCTCGTTCTGTGGGGGGTAGGGCAAAGTGGGAGATCAGCTCGTCATCGACGCGGGCCGGGTCTAAGTAGATCGACTGGAGCACCTTCTTGAGAAATTTGGGGCGGCGCACAAACCAAAACAGCGGCCGCATCAACAGCGGCGTGGAAAAGATGCTCTCAACCTGGCGCGACAGCGTATCGACCCAGCCAGAAACTAGCTCCTGACGGGCAGCAGGCAGGGTAAGCATAACCACACGCTCAACCATGTTGGGATATGCGATCGCACTCGTCAACGCCACCAGCGCCCCCAGGGAATGCCCCATTAAAATCACGGGCCTGCCAATGAAAGTCTGCCAAAACTCAAACACCTGAGCCGACCAGAGCCCCGTACCGTAGGGTGCAGCCGCCTTTTCCGAAGCGCCAAAGCCTAAGAAATCAAGTGCGTAAACCGGACGGTGCTGGCTGAGAGGATAGAGATTGTCGCGCCACTGGTTGAGGTTAGCGCCAAATCCGTGCAGCAGCAGCAGCGGCGTTTTGCCCTGAGCGGCCCGGTCTTCGGGCAGCAAGAAGCTGTAGCGAATGCGCCAGCCCCGCCAGTACCAAACCCGCTGATGGCCCAATCGGGGAATCGTGATGTCTGAAGTTTGCGGCATAGCGTAGTTAAAAGGGTTCTATGGAGGGTTCTTGTCTGCTGAGATCTGAGCCTCAATCTCCCCTGCCCCCCTAAATAGGGGAGTGAAGCAAGGATTAGCCTTGGTCAAACTTATCGAACCCTCTCCCTTAATCTAGCAACCCTTTCCAGGGGTACCACTTTGGGTCATGCTAGAAACCGGAGATCGAGAGACTTAGAGAGGAAATGGGCTGATGAGCGAACTAGATCCGGTCAAGCTGATGAAGCAGGAAGTGGGCCGTGCGGCGGCTGCCCGTGTGCAGTCCAATACGGTTATTGGGTTGGGCACCGGTTCGACTACGGCTTTTGCCATTCAGTTTATCGGAGAGCGGCTAAAGTCAGGCGAACTAAGCAATATCAAGGGCATTCCCACCTCTTTTCAAGCCTCTGTGTTGGCTAAGCAGCACGGTATTCCCCTGACGACGCTAGACGAGGCAGATGAGATTGCGCTAGCGATTGACGGGGCTGATGAGGTCGATTCTCAGTTCAACCTGATCAAGGGTGGCGGCGCGGCCCACACCCGTGAAAAAATCGTAGACGGGCTGGCTAAAGAGTTCATTGTGGTAGTGGATAGCTCCAAGCTGGTTGACAAACTGGGCAGCACATTTCCGCTGCCGGTGGAAGTGCTGCCGATGGCCGTTACCCCCGTCACCAAAGCACTGGAAGCTTTGGGCGGAAAACCGGAACTGCGGATGGGCATCAAGAAGGATGGCCCTGTTATCACCGACCAGGGCAATATGGTGCTGGATGTGACTTTTTCCGGCATTGATAACCCGGCGGAGCTGGAAAGGACCATCAACAACATCCCTGGCGTACTGGAAAATGGCCTCTTTGTAGGCGTTGCCACGGAAGTACTGGTCGGCGAAGTTAAAGACGGGCAGGCTAGCGTTCGCAATCTGTGAGCGATCGCAACCCCTAGTCGCGCTATTGGAACAGGAGAAGAGGGGCCGGGGCAAGGGCATTGCAGTCTCTAACCCGGCTCAGGGCCAAAGGAGAGCACCTAGCAGTGAGTTCCTTTACAATGCCTTAGAAAGCGTACTTTCGCGCCTCAAAATACGGCCCTTTTTGACCCTTCCCTATGCAATACCGCCGCTTTGGTCGCACTGAGCTACAGATACCCGTTTTTTCCTGTGGAGGCATGCGCTACCAGCACTCCTGGAAAGACATTCCCCAGTGGCAGATCCCAAAGAAGAATCAGGAGAACCTAGAGGCGACTATTCGCCGCTCTCTAGAGGTGGGCATCAACCATATCGAGACGGCCCGAGGCTATGGCACTTCTGAGGTGCAGCTGGGGAAAATTTTGCCAACGCTGCCCAGAGAGCAGCTGATTGTGCAGACTAAAGTTTCGCCCACTGCTGACCCCAAAGAGTTTCGCCAGACCTTAGAGCAGTCCCTAAAGAATCTGCGGCTCGACTACGTGGATCTGCTGGGCATTCACGGGGTCAACACGGCAGAGCTGTTGGAGGAAACCCTGCGCCCCGGCGGCTGTCTGGAAATAGCCAAAGAATTTCAAAAGCAGGGCCGAATTGGGCACATTGGTTTTTCTACCCACGCGCCTACCTGGGTGATCGTCAAGGCCATTGAGTCGAACCAGTTCGACTACGTCAATCTGCACTGGTACTACATTCTGCAAGACAACTGGCCCGCTATTGAAGCCGCTACTCGGCACGATATGGGCGTATTTATAATCAGTCCGTCTGACAAAGGGGGGCACCTCTACAACCCTTCTCAGAAGCTGATAGACCTGTGCGCGCCGCTCAGCCCCATTGTTTTCAACAATTTGTTTTGCCTGAGCCATCCTCAGATCCACACTCTCAGCATTGGTGCGGCTCGTCCTAGTGACTTTGACGAGCACCTAAAAACCCTGCCCCTGCTGGACAATGCTGCAGAAATTTTGCCGCCCATCCTGCAGCAGCTAGAGCGGGCCGCCTTAGAAGCCCTAGGCAGTGACTGGCTCCGTACCTGGAAGGTGGGGCTGCCCACCCCCGAAGAGACCCCCGGCAATATCAATATCCCGATTATTCTCTGGCTGCACAATTTGCTGAAAGCTTTTGAGATGGAGGAGTTTGCCAGGGCTCGCTACAATCTGTTGGGCAGTGGGGGCCACTGGTTTCCTGGCAAGCAGGCAGAGAGCCTAGACAGACTAGATTTGAGCCTTTGCTTGCAGCGTAGTCCCCACGCCAGCAAGATTCCGGCTCTGTTAACAGAGACGCATTGGCAGTTAGCGGGGCAGGCGGTCAAGCGCTTGTCTAACGCTTGATGAACAAGGCTCCAACCCAGGGGCAATACTCTTTTGCTAGGAGTATTACCCCTGAATAACGCTTCACTGCTGGGAGGGCTGAGCAGGGCTTGCGATCGCACCATCAAACAAAATCACATAGGTTCCCTCAGGAATCAACCGTCGCAGAACTCGAACATGGGCATCGGCATCGTTACGTCGCCGAAATCGAGCAACGGTGATTCGCTGCATATTGGGCAAAAGCCGCACAATGCACCAGGGCGAGAGTGCATCTTTGTAGACGGCAGGATAAAGCTTGGGGGATTGGCCGGGACTCTGAGTTTTTAAGCAGGTTGAAGGGTCAGCCTGCGATGGTTCTGAAGGGCCGGTCTTTGGCCACCGCAACTGTGAGACTGGTATCATAAGTTCACTTCCCCTTAAGGGATATAGGACGTAGTCGCTCCGAAGTTTTCCAGGCTCCCGGAGCGGCTATTTATACTCTCTCAACTCATTGAAAACGCAATTGCGTTTTCTGTCAATCTTAAATGGGGCGAATTAGACTGAAAATTCGGGAGATGGCGGCAGAGCGGGGCTGGAGCCTCAAAGAAGTCGCCGAGCGATCAGGACTTCCCTACAGCACCGTCACCACCTATGCCCAGCGAGAATCAATGACTATGACGGACTTCACCGCAATCCGAAAGCTTGCCTTGACCTTCGATGTGATGATCGACGATATGGTTGAAATTCTTGAAGAGTAATCAGTAGATAGAATGAGTCGTGTTCAGGTTACGGATTAAGGAGTTGGCGACAGAGCGAGGATGAAGTCTCAAGGAAGTCGCTTCTCGCGCAGGGCTTCCCTACAGTACAGTTGCAACTTATGCAAACTCATCCGGCATGGTTATGGTGAATTTGATGTCAGTGCGAAAGTTAGCTGAGATCTTCGGCGTATCCATTGAAGATTTAATAGAGCCAGTTGAAGCCTAACTGCAATTCGTCGACTTGCCTTCACCTTTGATATCATGCTCGACGATCTGGTTAAGATCCTTGAGGAATAACGGTGATAGGGGCTGTAATTCAGGTAGTCTGCTACAAATCTCTCTTATATTTGGGCCTTAGCAGCTTGTATGAGCGACGCCTTAAGACACTTCTGCAGCAACCCTAAACTGTGCCCTCCAGGGAGAACTGCTGGCTATTGAGTTCCTGATACAAGTTCTCGATATCACCACGACGGTAGAGAAAGCGGCTGTTGCGCCGGGAAGTGCGGCATTCTGCGCCGCGATCGTTGAGCGTATCTCTGACCTGAGACTTGGGCAGACCCAGCAGTTTGGCAGCATCTTTTAGGCGCACCCACTGTTGGGCAAAGCGGGCCAGCAAAATCTCGTCAGGCTCTTCACGGATCAGGGTGAGCAGGTAGTTAGCTAGCAGCCAGCAAGCCTGGGTGTCGGCTTCGGCTCTGTGAGAGCGGCCCACGTCAAAGCCAAAGTGCTGCACCAGGTCTGGCAGGCTGCGTGAGGGCAAATCGGCCAGCAGCAGTCGAGACAGCAGCACTGTGCAAAACAGCTTTTCGGCAGGGCGGGAGTACGACATTTCTAGCTGTCGGTACTCTGCCTGAATAAAAGCATAGTCAAAATCCACGTTGTGAGCGGTGAGCACGCCTTGCTCTAGGTAGGGCAGCAGCTCTGGCCAGACTTCTTCGGGATAGGGCGCTTTGACCAGCATCGATGGGGTAATGCCCGTAATCTGGGTAATGTTTTGGGGAACTCGCACACCAACGTTGATCAGGTGGGTTTCCTGGTGCTGGATGCCCTCATCCAGGCTGCCCTGGAGCACAGAAATTTCAATAACGCGAGATTTGCAGGCGACAGAGCCGGTGGTTTCTACGTCTACCACGGTCAAAGGAGAATGGCTGACACTGCGATAGTAAGTCAGCAGATCCGATGAGAGCAGGGCAGATTGCCCCGAGAGGGGGTGCGATCGCTTAGGCAGCGGAAAAGAGCGCGAGGCCATGAAGAAATCAATCGTTGACTATTGCTGATAGTAATAGACGCGGCCCGAACTTTGGAAAATCACCTAGGTCCGTTAACAAATTGGTTCGGTTAGGGAAGACACAGGACGCGGGAGGAAGATTAGGGAGATGGGGGGAGGTGAGGGAGATAGGGCGTCAAAAGAGGAAGTAGCGTTGGGCCATGGGTAAGATGTCGGCGGGTTCGCAGGTGAGCAATTCTCCGTCGGCATGGACTTCGTAGGTTTCGGGGTCTACTTCTACGTGGGGGGTGGCATCGTTGAGCTTCATGTCAGCTTTGCTGAGGTTGCGGCAGTTGGCGACGGCGACGGCGGATTTGGTTAAGCCTATTTGCTCGGGGATGCCTGCTTCTAGGGCAGCTTGAGAGACGAAGGTGAGGGAGGTAGCTGCGATCGCACCTCCAAAACTGCCAAACATGGGCCGCATGTGAACGGGTTGGGGAGTGGGAATGCTGGCGTTAGGGTCGCCCATTTGAGCCCAGGCGATCACGCCGCCTTTTAATACGACCTCTGGTTTAACACCGAAGAAAGCGGGTCGCCACAGGCACAGGTCGGCGAGCTTGCCCGCTTCGATAGAGCCTACATGTTCAGAAATGCCGTGGGTAATAGCGGGGTTAATGGTGTACTTGGCGACGTAGCGCTTGGCCCGGAAGTTGTCGTTGCGATCGCTATCTTCAGCCAGGGCTCCCCGCTGTACCTTCATCTTGTGAGCCGTTTGCCAGGTGCGGATGATTACTTCACCGACCCGGCCCATAGCCTGAGAGTCAGAAGCGATCATGCTGAAGGCTCCTAGATCGTGCAGAATGTCTTCGGCAGCAATGGTTTCGCGGCGAATGCGAGACTCGGCAAAGGCTATATCTTCGGGAATGCTGGGGCTGAGGTGATGGCAGACCATCAGCATGTCTAGGTGCTCGTCTAGGGTGTTGCGGGTGTAGGGACGAGTGGGGTTGGTGGAAGAGGGCAGCACATTGGCCTCGCCGCAGACTTTGATGATATCGGGGGCGTGGCCGCCGCCTGCGCCTTCGGTGTGGTAGGTGTGAATCACCCGGTTCTTAAAGGCGGCAATGGTGGCTTCTACAAAGCCTGCTTCGTTTAGAGTGTCGGTGTGAATGGCTATCTGCACATCAAACTCGTCGGCGACGGTGAGGCAGGTGTCAATAGTGGCGGGCGTCGTACCCCAGTCTTCGTGCAGCTTGAGGCCCATTGCCCCGGCCCGTACCTGCTCGATCAGCCCTTCGGGGCGGGCGCTGTTGCCTTTGCCCAAAAAGCCCAGGTTCATGGGGAAAGCCTCAGCCGCCTGCAGCATGCGCCAGATATTCCAGGCTCCGGGGGTGCAGGTGGTGGCGTTGGTGCCGGTAGCTGGGCCAGTGCCGCCGCCAATCATGGTGGTGACGCCAGATGCGATCGCAGTTTCAATTTGCTGCGGGCAAATAAAGTGAATGTGTGAGTCGATCCCGCCTGCTGTGACAATCATGCCCTCCCCAGCTAGTGCTTCGGTGCCGGGGCCAATGATGATGTCTACGTTGTCTTGGATATAGGGGTTGCCCGCTTTGCCAATCTTGGTAATCTTGCCGTCTTTAATGCCAATATCGGCTTTGACAATGCCCCACCAATCCAGAATTAGGGCATTGGTAATCACCAGATCCACCGCACCGTCGTCGCGGGTAATGGGAGACTGGCCCATGCCGTCGCGGATCACCTTGCCGCCGCCAAATTTCACCTCGTCGCCGTAGGTGGTGTAGTCTTGCTCAACTTCGATAATTAGCTCAGTGTCGGCTAAGCGAATGCGATCGCCCACGGTCGGACCATAAGTCTCGGCGTAAGCCCGGCGGTCCATGCGATAGCTCATGGGGCACTCCTTTGCGGAAGACGGATAACTGAACCCGCGCAAAAACCCCTATTTCGAACAGAATTTGAGGCAAAGCGCTGGCATCCGAATTATTCTACGGCGCAATTCGTTTTCGCAGAGTGTATTTTTGAGGACTTTTGCGAGAGAATTTTTGGTTTAAGCTGCCTGCTCATAGGGGAAGGCAGTACTGAGGTGGTTGGAAATCTGAAGCCGGCCCCGCAAAACGGCTCGCAGCAGGCGGTCAATTGCTGCCCGTTCTTCCTCGCTGAGGGATTCGCTTAAGATTGCTGCCATCAACCCATACCTGTCAGCGAGGCTTAGCTGCCCAGTGGTAGCAGCATCAGCCAATATCTCGCTGATAGCTAAGGGAAGTAAGGAGCATTGGGGGTCCATTTAGCAGCCTCAAGCGCACTGTAATAAATATGGCCGAAAAAGCCGATCAGCGAAGTGATGCAGCTGCATTAAGTTCCGTGATCTAAGCATAAATTCTCAGTGATTTGGTTCCCCCACGCAAGTGATGCAGAGCCTCAAATTGAGTGATTCTGAGCAATGAAAGATGTGACTCGGATCACTTTGGCTGCTTAAACAGCAGCAAAGGTCGTCGGACGGCCTGGTGTGGCAACCGATACAAAAATGACCTGCAGCCTTAAAGGACTACAGGTTGAGCAATTTGGCGGTTGAAGGAAACTAAACTTCAGACCGGGATAGTCACGTTTTCCGTTGCGATCGCACTTTCTTCCCACAGTGTCCAAAATCCCTGACTTTTGTAGCTCCTCTCCCTGCTTCTTCGCTTCAGAAGCAAGTCACAGCCACCCTTAAATTGGTTTGAATTTCCGGTGATATGCCTAGACCGTTAGCAGTTCCTGGGTCACATCAACAGTCCATTCACCATCGGGGAATGCTCTCTGGAGCTGGGAAAAGCCTCTGAATTATCGGGTGAAACCCTAGCTCAAGCTGTCTCTTTCTTTACGAATTGGGAGGTGCGATCGCAAGCCTATAGCGCCATCGGTCAAGCGAAATCCCTGGGTTCTCTAAGAACTCAGGAATTTCATGGCAGCCTTTTGACTGATGACGCTTGATGAACAGACGATACGATCTAGGCAAGATTTGATATCAATAACAAGACCTATTCCGACCATCCCCAATTTGGAGAACCCTACTTTGAGGGGAATAAAAGACATGAAAACAAAACTAAGTCTCATTTCAGGGGCTGTTACTGCCAGCGTGTTGTCCTATGGCTTGCTCAGCGCTGTAAGCGGTTTACCGGCCGCTGCTGGCCGCCTGCCGAGCGGCAGAGTAGTGTTTGATAGTTCTCTGGAGCTGATTGATGTTTCTCCCCTAGAGGCCAACGGCGAGCCAGAGCGCTACCAAGTTGTCATTCAAATTCCCTTGACCGCAGCAGAGCCATTGGAAGCTCTGGTCATCAAGCCGCGCGATTCTAACGCAGGGCTTTCCTTTGACCTCAATACTACTGAGGTTTTTGTTGGAGACACCTATGGCTTGGGGCCAGAGGTTCCCTTAGCAAGCGTCGGTGGCACTCCTCTAGATCTCAATCAGGTTTTGGTGGTGCTAGAGAACCCAGCCCCTCCCGGCACTACGCTGTCTATTGTGCTCAATCCTCAGAAACGGCCTGCTGACGGAGTTTATGAGTTGGGCATTACCGCCTACCCCGCTGGCGAAGACAGTGTTGGCCAGTTTTTGGGCTACGGGCAAATCCAGGTCGGTGAACTTGAGTAAGCTGCAGCAAGCCTGACCCATGCCGATGAGACACTGTAGAGTGGCTGCCCTGGCTTGGGCGTTGGGCAGCCTGCTGCTGGGGGCAGGCTGCGGCGAGGCAGTAGACCCTTCTCCTCCTGCGGCTGAGCTGCCCCCGGTGACTGATCCCACGCCACCCCAATCAGCCCTGTCTCCTGTCGCCCCCCCTCCATTGGCTGAGCCTGAGTCAGCTGAACCACCCCCTATCCAGGTCTCAAACTTGAGTGAGGCGGGGATTTGGGTCAGGCTGCAGCAGGCAGAGGCGAGCTATGTTGTGCTGCTGCGCCATGCGATCGCACCCGGTACTGGCGACCCAGCCAACTTTCGGTTGGGAGACTGCACCACCCAGCGCAATCTGTCTGAGACGGGCCGCCAGCAGGCTATTCGTATTGGTGCCGCCTTTCGCAGTCGCGATATTGTCGTTAGCCGGGTGCTCTCTAGCCAGTGGTGCCGCTGTCTAGAGACGGCAGATTTGCTTGATCTGGCTCCGGTTGAACCCTTTGCGCCGATCAATTCTTTCTTTCAAGATCGGGCTATGGAGGCGGCACAAACCAGTCGGCTACGGCAGTTTTTGGCCGAGAATGCCGATGATCCTGGTGTGATTGTCATGGTCACGCATCAGGTCAACATCACGGCGATCAGCGACATTGTGCCGAGATCGGGGGAGAGTGTTGTATTTCAAGTTGGGCCAGGCAATCAGCTAGAGCTGTTGGGGCGGCTGTCGGAACCTAGTGGCTAAGCCGCTACCGGAGCAACTGTTCGATTGAAAGCTCGCTCATGCGGATGTCAGGACAGACCTCTGCAGCGCCCAAAGAAGGATTGGCGTAGCCCATATAGCGCAGCGGGCCGGTGGGACCACTGCCAGGAAAGTCATCTTCAGGAGATTCCTGGGATAGCAGGGTATCGCGAACCGCTGCACAGGCTGCTTCTAAGGGCATCTCGGCCTGTAGCACCAGTAGCTGCCGCGCCGCTTCGGTGATGGGCGTGTTGGGATAGGTTTGCTGTAGCCACGCCTGCCACTGGGTGGCGGTGTTGCGATCGCTCTCTCTCAAGCCCACCAGGGTCAGCCGAAAGGCCGCAAACTGTAGGGTGCTATCGCGGGAGCTGGGAAACTCATCGCTCCACTGCATGTCCTCCAGGCTGTTGTCCTCAATCACCTGCTGGTAAAGAGTGCGGGCGCGTTCGAGGTCATTCTGCTCAAAAGCTTCGTTGGCCTCGTAGAGAATGTGAAAGCGGTAGTTAGTAGGGTCGAGCTGCACCTGGGCTAGGCTCACGACAGCCCCATTCCAGGCCCAGACCTCGGTGCGGGTTCTTTGAGCCCCTGCCCCAGCGCTGCCAATGACACCTGTGTGCAGCACTAAATCGGCTATCCCATCCCCAGTTTCATCGGTCAGCCCACGCAGCTCAGGGTCATGCAACACAATGGCTTGACCCGACTGGAAAGGCTCAGTTTGAGCCGCTATTAAAGGACGGATCTGGCCTTCTTGGTGGCCGAGCATAAAGTAAGCGTGGGTGCAGGTATGGGCACCGCAGACCTGCCGCCGCAGCAAAACCTCATCTGTACTGTCGCCCGTAAAGTCTTGAACAGCTAAAACCTGAGGTGCGCTCAAAAAGAAATCTTGATCGAGGGGAATGATCGGCTCTCTCACCTCACGAAAGTAGTCTACAGGCTGAAAGAAGCGGTACAGCAGACTATCGCCAATCACCCAAAAGTCTCCCGAGCGGCCCCAGGGCATCTCATCGGGGCCAAGATTGATTGTTAGCAGCCATTCGGCTCGACCGTCGCCATCGAGATCTGCCGTTTGCAGGTCTGAGTCTTGGTCTTGCCAATCTGCTGCCTGCAAAACTGCCCGCACCTGGGCCGGGTCGGTCCCTTGCTGTCGGGCCTGCTCTAGCCACTCAATCAGGGCCTCGGTGGGAAATCGCTGCTGCAGGGCGGCGGGATCGATCTGCTGCCGGTTAATACTCTGCAGCCAGTCTTGCTGCTGGGTGAGGGGAGCTTTGGTGGGCAGGCTGGCGGCCAGATGGGTGGCTTGTAGTGAAGAGGTCTCTATCAGCGCACCTTGGGGAACGGTTTCTGTCCCTAGCAGGGCGGTACTTACTAGCGCTGCCGTCAGCAAACCAGATAGTGCAAACGTCTCCATAGCCACCTCCCTAACTGAGTAATGCGAGGTTAGCTCAGTTGGTTAGGAGTTGCGATCGCACTGTTCCACTTTCTCCGTTGGTTGTTAGCTTCCTTGAGAGCCTACTCTATTCCGCCCAGCCGCTGCGGTGGCCAAAAGCGAAAGACGGCTCGACCCAGGATGTGATCCTTGGGTACAAAGCCCCACATATGGCTATCAAAGCTCTTATTGCGGTTGTCGCCCAGCACCAGATAAGACTCTTCTGGCACCTCGACTGGCCCCCATAGGTATTCCGGCGGAGCCGCAATGTAGGACTCTTCTAGGGGCTGATCATTGACGTAGACCAAACCATCTTTGACCTCCACTAGATCGCCCGGTAGCCCAATCACCCGCTTGATAAAGGCATCTTTCTGATTGAGCGTTTCCGGGGGACGAAAGACAACAATATCGCCTCGCTGGGGCAGTTCAAAGTCGTAGCTCAGCTTTTCGATAATTAGCCGATCGTTGATTTGTAGGGTCGGCTCCATTGAACCAGAGGGAATATAGCGAGGTTCGGCCACGTGGACACGGACGCCAAAGGCGAGTACCACACTCAGGCCAATGGTCTGCACTGCTTCAACCCAAGGATTGATAGGTTTAGTTTGTTTAGGTGCGCTCATAAAACGAGGAGAGCCTAAAAAATGGAGAGCTCAAAGAGGGAAAGTGTAGTTGCAGGCGCTGATTTTGCTCAGTCCTCCTATAGAGATAGCGCTGCAGTGTCACAACCCTATGACAGCCTAATGACAAATCAATAGCGATCAGCTCCTGACTGCAGCTGCCCCGACACTTGCCGCAGCTACTTCAAAGAACTTACCTGGCTTTAGGGGTAGACGCCTTGACATTGCCTTGATCCTGTCTGACCAAAGTTATACCTTGGCTAAGCGAACAACGCTGGGCTTGCTAAGGAATTGTTTTGAAAGATGGCGCAGAAGCGAGTTTAGTTCCCCAGCTTTAAGCTTCGACACAGCCATTCTCGTCTGCATTCGCCACCCATTCACCCATCCACCCAAGCCTGCAGCCTACTGATCTGAAATCGCTGTAGGTTTGAGCGTATTTGCCATTGTGAGCTGATAAATTTCGCCTAGACAGCCTCTAAGCGTGCTCCTCGTGCAGGTGCTCAGTCCACTCAGCTACGTTGTCTGCGTTTAAGCTGCCGTGGGGACGGAGCCTGGCATCTTCATAGCCCCAGTCTTCAATGTCGGGGAGGTACTGCAGGGGGGCTAACATCGGCCCTTGGCAGAAGTTATCGGCGACATCGGCGGGGCCAGTTTCTTGCAGCAGCCGCTGGCTCAGTGTTTCCATAACCCAGGCGGGAATGTGCGATCGCTTGCCCGGATAGATAAAGCCAAACAGCACCAAATGGCTAAAAAGCACCCTCCAGTGGGGGCCAAACTGGCGCAGCAGCCGCGACCAGTCGAGCGTCTGACCGCAGGCCAAGATTAGGTGGGCAATATCGGCCCCATCGTAGCGATCGCGGGCCATGACAAAGGACTTTGACCAGATCATTTCTTCTGGCGCGCAGATCAGCACTGGAATGTCTAGCACCTCTTCCTCGATAGCATGTTCAAACCAGAGGTTGCTAACGGGTAGCTGACCGTGGGCAGAGTTAAAAATAAAGTCTACAAAATACTCGCCCCGACGGGCCTTGGCTAGCCAGTGAGAGACTGCATACTCGGTCTGATAGCCCGCTTCTGCAAAGACATCTAAAATTTGCTGTATCTGGTCGGGGTGGGCAAAGACATCAATATCTTTGGTGTCGCGAACAATGCCCGTATACCGCTCAAAAGCAAACGCGCCGCCAATCATAAAAGGTACCCCAGCCCGATTCAAAAGGCTTAGAGCTTCACAATAAAACTCTCTCGATTCGGGGTGCAGCTGAGCCTGGCGAGAAATGGAGTCTGGCATAGATTTTTGATTTAAGACTTCGGTATTAAAAAATGCTTTGAAGTCTAGTAGTGATTCAGCATGGGCGATCTTTTGACTCCACAGCCTCAATCTAGGGAGCGAAATTAATCCGCCTGAGGTGACATCTTGCAAATGCACCTAATGGGGCAGGGAACGCTGCCGCAAATTGGTCATGATCACGATATGCAGTAAAAAAAGCATTTATGACTCATACCTCCGACGTTCTTCGGATTGCCGCTGTCGGCGATATCCACTGCACCAAGACCTCTCAAGGAGAGTTAAAGCCAATTTTTGCTGAAGCTAGCGATCAGGCCGATGTCTTACTGCTGTGTGGAGATTTGACCGACTATGGCCTGCCCGAAGAGGCCCATGTGCTGGTCAGTGAGCTGAGTACAACCAAAATCCCGACCTTGGCAGTCTTTGGCAACCATGACTACGAATCGGGCCAGCAGGATGAGGTGCGCCAGATTTTGACGGATGCTGGAGTCAAGGTGCTCGATGGAGAAGGGTGCGAAGTGGCTGGCGTTGGCTTTGCGGGTGTCAAAGGCTTTGCGGGCGGCTTTGGATCGAAAATGCTGCAGGCTTGGGGAGAAGAGTCGATTAAAGACTTTGTCCATGAGGCGGTGGAAGAAGCTCTGAAACTGGAGGTGGCTCTAGCAAAGCTCACAACCCGTCAGCGGGTGGCGGTCTTGCACTATTCCCCAATTCAGCAGACGGTGGAGGGTGAACCCTCTGAACTCTACCCCTTCCTCGGTTCTAGCCGCCTGGAAGAACCTCTAACCCGCTACTCTGTAGCAGCGGCCTTTCACGGTCACGCTCACCACGGTCAACTGGAAGGGCAAACCAACAGCCAGATCCCGGTCTACAACGTGTCGATGCCGCTGCTGAAGCAGCAGCGCCCAGACCATCCCCCATTTCGGCTGTGGGAGGTTGCGATCGCACCTCCTAAACCGGAGTCTCCCTAACTGTAGCCGCCGCAATCAATCTTCTGTGACGCGGCCTCTCGTTGATTTGAGGTGCGATCGCTTACTCTTGCTGTCGAGCCGCTTTCTTTGAGAACTGCGGGTGGGCTTGCTGGGCCGACGCGGTTTAGGCACCACCATTGCCCCTTTGATCAGGCTTTGCAGCCGATGTAGGGCTTCCTCTCGATTGCGCTCCTGGCTGCGGTGCTCCTGCGATTTAATCACAATCACCCCTTCTTTAGTGAGGCGCTGATCGCTGAGTGACAGCAGCCGCTCTTTGTAGCGATCAGGCAGTGAAGAAGCCCCAATATCAAAACGTAGGTGAATGGCTGTGGCCACCTTATTTACGTTTTGCCCGCCTGCCCCCTGGGAGCGAATCGCGCTAATTTCAATCTCGTGATCGGGAATGGCGACTGTTCTAGAAATTTGCAGCATGAGGATGTATTGGGTTCACGAAAGGCTAGCCGGGGCTACGCACACATATTCAGCATAGGCTGGGGACGGATAGTTGACCTCTACCACATCGAAACCCGCTCGTTTCAACATCTCCTCAATGATCCAGGTGTAGGTGTTGTACTCTTCTCTCACGTGCATTTCAAAATTTTGGGCTGTCCAGCCTTGGCCTTCAGGCTGAGCCACCTGACTGATCCACTCACTGATGGCCGTTTGGTACACTTCGAGCGGAAATGAAAAGATAACATCGCGTAGATAGAAAGTGCCGCCAGGTTTGAGCCAGGCAGCGACTTTCAAAAAAGCCCCAACTAGAGCTGCCTGCACTGCAAATGTGCTGGTGCCTGCCCCTAAATCAATCACGGTCTGTCCGGCAGCAATTCCTAAGCGTTTTACTAGGGCCTGCTCTTTCTCGGAAGTGCTGGAGGTCTGCTTGCGATCGTATTATTGGAGGAACCTCCTGTGTTTTACTTGCCATATTTGCGATCGCACACCCCTGGCGGTGAGGCGAACAGTCCCCTATTGCTCACCCCGCCCAAAGCTCGTCCTGTCGAGAACCCCTGCGCCATATTCTGATCGGCTCCCCTGAAGGCGTGCAGCAAGCCGTCCACACCCTGCATGTACTTGGTTACGTCGAACAACTCACCTGGAGCAAGGTATTTCTAGCCAGGGCGGGTAGAAACCCAGTTTTTTGAAAAAACCGGGTTTCTGTATTTACTATTAGTCCAGTAAGCCAGATAGCCAATGCATGATGTTGAGCGCAAACTGTTGGTTGTCTACTCCTAAACGGTTCATGCCGATGAGCAGGCTTTCCCCATCTGGCATTTGAACCTGTTGGGCTGATAGCATGGCTGCCTCCCCCAAGACAATCACTCTTCCCTGACCGACCCGCAAGGCTATGCCCTGAACCTGATTGGCTGCAGAACTGCCTTCTCCAGCCTGTAGATCTTCCGGATAATTAAGCCTGCGATCTAAATTAACTGCAGTATCAGATAGAAGCAGTAACGGTTCGCCTCCGGGGGGCACTGATAGCGACTGACCTGTAAAAGCAAGGACGCGATCAATTCGCTCCGCCGAGTTTCTTCCCTCGGTAATAGGATGCTCTGCCAGCAGCTTATTCTGCCGAGAAAATAGCAGGAAGTTAGGGTTATCTGTTTCCTCATCGGCGTGAAACGGATCAGCGGTGAAACTGTTGCTCATAGTCACCCCAAAGCGATCTGCCAAGTTGGCTGCCGCTGCTCCAAAAGGCTTATGGTCGGCAATCAAAAGCAGAGCACCGCCCGATTCAACCCAATCTCTTACAGCATCGCACTCCCGTTCCTCAAAAGCCACTGCTCCTTCTTCAGCAGATAGTGCATTGGCGATCACCAAAAGGTCGTAATCAGCTAAAGTCTCAGGCTGAAAGAGCTGCTGATTTGGCACCATCTCATAACCATCTTGAGTAATGAGATCGACAAAGGGCTTATATCGTCCTTCAGCAGTGTGAATATTGGAATGCGCCTCGTCAAAAAGAACCCTTGGAGAGTCCTCTTCATAAGCAGGATGAGCAACACTAGGGGTATAGTTTGAGTCAGCTACCTGCTGAGATAGGGCAATATTCGCAGTAGACGTTAGCCAAACCGTAGCTAAAGATAGAATGGCTAGCATCATGAAGCTTATCTTCTTCATTTTGCAAATATTTATCATGCTTATTCCTCTGTCCCACTGTATGCCTGACTGTAAGGCTCACCAAAATTTTGGATGAGGCGATCAACCACGTTCAAGTTCATCACCTCGCCATCGTCGAGAGTAGGGCCTTCTGCAAGCTCATCACGACAAGCTAAAAGTGCTGCTTGATCTTGCATCAGAAACGAGATTGTCGCATTGACGTAGATGTTCCAAGCATCGATGTAGGGCTGGAACTCTGGCGGAATTCCTTCATGTGAGGAAAAGGACTGTTCAAAGAAGGGAATTGCCGATTCATAGTCACCATCGTAGGCATACATTTGGCCAGCATGAAACGACAAAATCTCGTGCTCGTTACCGCGAAAATTTCCATTAGTGTTTAGGTAGCTGACAATTAGCTCAGCCGCCTGACGATAGCATTCCATATCGGCTAGACGCCGCCACCCTTGAGTGGGTGTCTGGTCAAAAGCATCATAGTCCAGCGCAAGGCTGCTTTGCTGCTCCTCTAATGCCGCCTCGCACTTAGAGCAGGCAGAAGGAGTTTCTTCAGCAATGCTTTTTTGTGGGAATGTACTAACTAGCAGGCAGCAAAATGCCCAAATAACTTGCTTTCTCATGATTGCTTTCACCGTAAACCACGAGCAATTTCTGTCAGTTCCTCCTGACTCATAGCGTTAGGAGAAAAAACTTGAAACAGAATTTCTCCCTCTTGCCACTGGACCTGCCGGAAATTAGTATCTTGAACCCACTGCATTCCCTGCATAACGCCATTTGACGCGACAACTTCCTGCCAGGTTCCTTCTACGTACTCTCCAACAACGTTGCCGATTTGAATGGGCGTCGTTTTGGCGCTAGCTCCAATTGGGCTCCCGCCTGCTAGCGCCGGATCGTCGTCAAACAGGGGCCGATCTGACCACATAATCGAAAAATTGTAGTCCTCTCGCTCTGCCGCCGATGGAATTAATACAATCGGTCCTACTACCGGAGAGTCGCCGTCAAGCCGCTGTTGCGTGACAAATAATCGATCCCCTGTTTGGCTATTCTCATAGTTGATTGCTACGACTTCTGGGTAGGGCGAGCCAACTTCTTGAAGTTCAAAGCCGCTTGGCAGATAGGTGGGTTCTTTTAGGTCAAACCCTCGCTCGGCCTCCATTTCGCTGACGGTGGTTGTTGTCCTGACTCGTCTTTCAGCTTCCTGTATCATTTCTTCGGAGAGCGGCTGAGCCTGGTCGGCTTCTAAGACATTTTGTGGGCCGACTTGGTCGCTTCTGGTGCGTTGAAAAACCTGAATGAACTCTAGCGCCAGTATCCGCAGTGAAGGAGTAGATGCTGTGACAACTGACACGCTTACCAGCAGGGCTAGAGCCGCTAGAGAAACTTGAGGAACAAAGCGAACTGGTTTAGAGAATTTCATTGATTTGATCCTTTGCTTAAGTGAATTGAGAGGTTGTGATTGGGAGGGTTGTCTATTTGGTGGTAGAAGCTCAACCTGATCTGCTTCCGGCTGAACAGCAGGCAATTCTGAGTTAGAGACAGAGCTTTCTTGAGGCGTAGACAAAGTCTGTCTTTGCAGCAGTTGTGCTTCCAACTCTGCGGCAAAGCTGGCATCAGGCACTATCTCGTTTGCTTGGCTAACTAGCTTTATTACTAGATCGGCTTTGGAGATTGACAGGCCTTCTGGTATTGGCGTCGGTTGTCCATTTAACTGGTGCTCAATAAAGGCATCTAAAGCTTCTGTTTGCTCGTTGTCGTTGTCAGGATTGTAGTGATTAGAATTCATGGTTTAGTCTTCTCCTTGAGCGGGAGATAAATGCAGTCGCAAATCGTCTAAAGCTCGGCTAACCAACATTCTGAAAGCGGCTTCGCTTCTACCCATCATTTGGGCTGCCTCGGCTGCAGTGAATCCTCCAAACAACCGCAGTGAAATGGCTTCAGCTCGATCAGGGGTTAGCCTGTTTAGGGCTTGAGCAATTTGCTGTAGAGACAACTGGCGATCTAGCGTGTCTTCTGCGCTAGAAGCGATCTGGGTTAGGTGCTCCGCCATTTCCAAAGGCACCGTGGGCCGCCTTCGTCTAAAGTGATCGGCTGACTTTCGCTTGGCTATGGTCATGAGCCAGGCTGCAAATTTGTCTTGGTGGCGATAGTGAGCTAAGGATTCTTGAGCAGCTAGAAAGGTCTGAGCTGTCAAGTCCTGAGCATCATGCAGATTGCCGACTTTTGCCATTTGATAACGGTAGATGGCTTTGAAGTAGCGGCGATAAAGCTCTGCAAAGGCGGAAGGGCTGTGTTGAGCTTCTTGCACCAGCAGCTCGTCTGATTTACTAATCGTGGCTTTTAGAGGTGCTAGTGCGGCATCACTGCCTGAGGGTCGCCACGTAGAAGGATTTGGTTGAGGTTCATTCATCCAGTTTTTCCCGGCACTTATCGAGGTGCATGGCACCCATCTGCTGATCTATCGCTTCAGGGACCTGATTTGTAACAGGGAATTTTGGAATATTCAGATTTTGTTGATGACCTAGTTCGCTTAATGTTCAGTGATTTCTAGGACTTACAGTGAAGTCAGACAAAAGGGCTGGCCCTAAAGCGAAGGTTCGGGCACCTAGCAGGCTAGGGGCAATTTCCTATTGGGACAGCTCTGTAATGGCCGGATGCAAAGTAATTTAGGCTTCTTTGTGTCTACACAAGAAACTGAACTTTGGATGAACTTGCTTGCCTAAACATTTTTGGCTGCTGCTAACCTTGTAATCTAATTTGCCGTAGGTCTCTCTCGCTGTTGGGACGCAGCGAAAGGGGAAGGGATGCTGCATAAGCGTTCCTGGTATTCCTGCCGCTTAAGCAGGGGCAATATCAAAGCAATCAAATCTTAGGGTTAAAGAATGAAGCAATGTTTGTAGAACAGTTTGTTACCATGAAGACCGATTACTACCCTTGGAACACACAAGCGTTAATTGACTGGCTAAATGTTGAAGGACGCAAGTATCAAAGCCCCAAGGATTTTGCAGTCGCATTAGGCGTTCCTCGAGCCACACTACAGCTCTGGACAAGAAACCCCCTGCCGACTATTACTCTGGAACAGCTTTATGCTCTTTCCAAGTATCGTAGATGTAGCCTTGATGCCACGCTTCAATGGCTCGAAATCAGTTCGATGCACCTCGATTTGCTAGCTAATGAAATAGCAGATTAGCTTAGAATTGGGTTTTGCTAGTACAGCTTGCAGGATTACTGCCAAACGTCAAAGTAAGGTTGAGTAGGGAGAGTGCGATCGCACTCTCCCTACTCAACCTTCTTCAACAATTTTCTGAGCCGCAGCACGTCTAAACTAAGGGACTTGTAGCCCACATCGTCAAACAAGACCGTGATCTTATGGTTTTCGTAGCTCATGACCGTGCCCTCTCCCCAGCTGGCGTGCTCAACTTTGCTACTGATGGGAAAAGGCATGTGGGCAGGGGTGTCGTCTTTGGCTTCTGGCTCCTCTCGATTGGCGGCAGCTTTACAGATGTCGCAGTTATCGCAGGGCGGATCAAATGCCTCACCGAAGTAGTTGAGCAGGTACTTGCGGCGGCAGTCGCGAGCCTCGGCATAGCCACGCACCATCTCTAAACGCGATTTTTCGAACTGCTGCTGGCGTTCTTGGGCTTCGAGGGCAGCGGCGATGGTCAATTCGGTGTCGGCAAGGCTTGCAGTGGGAACAACTTCTCCTGTAGCTAGGGCCTCTACTGCATCGACCTCAACCAGCTGGTTAAGCACCTTTTTGACCTTGGCTTTAGACAGATCAACCTGCTTGTGCAACGCTTTGGGAGAAACTGGCTCAGACTCATTTTGCAGAACTTCGGCCACCTGTTCAATAGCTTCGGCCTTGATCTGGCCTCGGCTGTTCATAAATCGCCGCAGATTAAGATCGCTAGGGTCATAGAACAGGGTTGCTCGGGCGGGTTCACCATCTCGCCCAACCCGACCGATCTCCTGATAGTAAGAATCGACCGAGTCACTGATATCAGCATGGAGAACAGAGCGGATGTTGGGCTTGTCAATGCCCATGCCAAAGGCAATCGTGGCGACCAGGATTTCAAACTCGTCTGCCATGAAAGCAGTTTCGGTGGCAGTGCGATCGCACTGCTTCATGCCCGCATGGTAGTGAGCCGCCTGAATGCCTGCCTCTACCAACGCCGCTGCCAATTCCTCAGTGCGCTTGCGGGTAGCCGCGTAGATGATTCCCGGCTTCTCCGCCTGAACTGCCTGGGCGATCAGGGCCTTGTCTTTCTCGGCGGTATCTTCAAACCGCTCGGCACTCAGGTAGATGTTGGGCCGATTGAAGCCTTGCACAATCACGGCTGAATCTTGCATGCCCAGCCGCTCAACGATCTCTTGCCGTACAGGCGGAGCGGCTGTGGCCGTCAGGGCCAAAATGCGAGGGTGCCCCAAAGACTCGATGATAGTGCTTAGCCTTAGGTAATCAGGCCTAAAGTCGTGTCCCCAAGAACTCACGCAGTGAGCCTCGTCAATCACAAACAAAGACGGCTGAGCTGCCTGGAGCTGCTCCAAGGTTTCAGGGTTATTAAACTGCTCTGGGGCTAAAAATAGAAATTCGAGGTCGCCTTCAACCAAATCCTCAAAGGTTTCTTGGCGCTCGGCTTCGCTTAAAGTGGAGTTAAGCACTGCGGCGTCGCCTACCTTTTGCTGGGCAATGGCCTGAACCTGGTCGCGCTGCAGGGCAATTAGGGGCGAAACCACTACGGTTGCACCAGGAATGAGGAAAGCCGCTATCTGATATATGGCAGATTTGCCGGAGCCGGTAGGCATCACCACCAGAGTATCGTGCCCCTGAAGCGCTGACTGAATGGCGGATGTTTGACCGGGGCGAAGTTCGTCGAATCCAAAGCGGGTTTTGGCAACCTGGCTCAGGGCCTTAGCCGAATGGGCTTTTTTGTTCACAAAGAGAGTTCCAATGTTAGATAGGGTGCAGGGAATTGCACCCTACAAAAATATAGAGGAATGGATTAAGACTGCCGCTCTTCTCCGTAAGCTTTTTCGACATCGGCAACAGTTTCAAAGTCATCTTCTGACAGGTTTTCCAGAAGGTCTATGACTTCTTTGTCAGCCTGGTTCTGCTTAGCGTGCTCGATTAAATCTTCCTTAGAAGCCGGAAAATCAATGCCTTTAATGGCCTTAGAAATAGCGATTGGGGAGACTGCCATGGAAACCTCCAAAGGTTGGGTGAGGATACCCTGTTAGTGTAGAAATCGGTTTTTTAAGATAGCCTCTTTCCTGCGGAGTATTGAAAATTAGTAGCGTGCAAGAATGTCAGTAGCGAGCGAATTCAGAAGGGATATTCTCTGGCTGAGGAGAGACGCTATCAGTTGGCTAATTCGCTCCTTTTGATGGACTGAGGTGTGAGGAGAACTCTTTAAAATCTAAGCAGAACGTCTAAAAAGGTTTTTGCACAAGACATGATCGGGACTTGCAAGTTCTTATCAAGCAAACGCTCTCACCTAAAGCACGTTTTAACCTACAGGAATTTTGGGGAAAATAGGGCAATGTCAGACAATCAAGATCCCGATCTAAGATCAGAGCTAGATGAAGTGGCTGATAATCCGGGTGCCAGACTAGCGGCTATGAATGCTAACCCTGCACTAGGTAATGTCGAAGCTGCCAATGCCGTAGAAGGCGAGGGGCCAAACGCTTCAGGAAGCGTTGGAGCATCTAATGCACAGGAGCACGTGCCCAGCACCTCTGACCCCGACGCAACTGATATCCCGTCTGCTAACGCGCCAGAACCCGAAGAGGCTAATCCAGAGACTAATCCTAATGCGGTTGGTTCAAAGAATCGGCGCTCGTAGGCCTCGCTGAATTAGTCAAATCCTTCTTTTTATAGAGACGCAGTTAACTGCGTCTCTATAACTTGACAGTGCTACGAGACAACAAGTACAGAGCATTCAATCAGAAATACGGGTGATCCCCATTCTTAAGCTTTTGGCCAAAAGACCTCTTTGGAGTAGGGAAAATAAGTAGGGACTCTATCTAAAGACGGACGGTAACGCAATGTTTAATTGCTTAAAGTCTAAAGTGGTGGAGCGGCCAACTTGAACCGCGTAATCCACGATTGATTGCTGGCCGAGTTCATTGAAGAAAAAGATTCTAAGCAGTATTCTATGACGACAGTAAGTGTAAGTCCCAATATTTTGCTTAAGGGGATAGAACAAGAACTGCCGATTGTTCCTCAAATCTCCGATTTCTCTGAGTCAGAAAAGCGACTAACTGAGTTGTTGGCGACAGCAGACTTAGATCAGCAGGTAACTCAGCGTCCTGATCTGGTCAAAGACTTTGAAGGGGCTATTGCTGCGGCGCTAGAGGCTGCTTATGCAAGTATTTCTGAACCGCATGATGATGATGCTCACCTCTTTCTCCAGCGAGTTCTATACCGAATCAATCGGTTAAATCTCTTCTGGTACGACGACCTGCAGCACTATCGCAATGAGCGGTCGTTTTATCTGCAGTGGGTACGCGATCGCATTGAGTCGGCCTGGCAGGCCTGGGAACTGGATCAGCTCGATGTAGAGCAGTTTAAGCAGGCAGACATCAAGCAGATTCTG